>JBNMPT010000010.1:0-23260 GCA_051277025.1 Roseivirga sp.
CCGCCGCTTCTAAAGCTCCAAATCCGCAACCCAAAGACAAAGCGGCAATAGAAATCCTTCCGCCATCTAAAACCTTCATCGCTTGGATAAATCCGTCTCCTTCCTTACCGAGCATATTGCCATTGGGAATTCGACAATCCTCAAAAATCAATTCCGCCGTTTCCGAAGCACGCATTCCTAATTTATTCTCCTTTCGTCCTCCTTTAAAACCGGCCGTCCCTTTCTCAATTACAAAGGTCGTCATGCCATGAGAATCTCCTTTCTCCCCAGTTCTCACAATCACTACCGCTACATCGCCACTAATACCGTGGGTAATAAAGTTTTTCGACCCGTTGATAATCCAATCATCGCCATCTCTAACTGCGGTGGTATTCATTCCACCCGCATCGCTACCGGTACCCACTTCCGTTAAGCCCCATGCTCCGATGTGTTCCGCAGTAGCAAGTTTAGGCAGGTACTTCCTTTTTTGCTCTTCGGTACCAAACATTAAAATATGATTCGTACACAATGAGTTATGTGCCGCCAAGCTTAGACCAATGGACGGATCAATTTTAGATATTTCTTTTATCGCCGTTACGTATTCAAAATAACTTAAACCCGAGCCGCCGTACTCTTCTGGCACTAAGATACCCATCAGGCCCATTTCACCCAGTTGTTTAAATATTTGCACTGGAAATTCTTGGCTTTCATCCCACTTCATAATATTCGGTCGGATGTGCTGCTCAGCAAAATCCTTCACCGATTCCGCAATCATTTTTTGAGTTTCGGTTAATTTAAAGTCTAATCCCATAGCCTTTTTACTAATTTTTGTTAATATGTTTTTGAGAGGTGTATTTAAAATCAGGCACTTACCTTATTTCTAAATAAGGCACAAGTTTACTGAATAAAACAGCATCGACCAATTCAATGTTCATGAGCTCATCCTCCTTTTTAAACAAGCGCATCCGCTCTCTAAAGTCCACGATGTTCCGCGCTAGTTTATATGAGATGTACGGGTGCTCATAAAGTGCCTCCTCACTCATCCTATTAATATTTAATTTACAGTAGAAACTATCACAATACAAACGCGCATTAATTTTCGCAAAACGAATAGAATCCACCGAATACAACTCTAGCAATTGCTCCAAACTATAAAAGCCTCCTAACTTCTCGCGATAGTCCACAATACTGTTCGCTAGATACGACCCTATTCCCTTCACTAACTTTAGTTGATTCGTATCCGCTCGGTTTATACTAATCGGCCAAAAAGTCGAATCCAAATCAGAAGCTCCCGTTCCCATATTCTCAATCCGTAGAAATGGCTTGATACGATCGGCGAGGGCAGAGTCAATTGAGTAAACCGCATAAATGTCATCCGTTTTCTCAAATTCGCGGTATCGCTCTCTAAATGAAATAATTCCTCGTATTGCCCCTTTCGGTAGACGCATATCCACTAAACCCTCTCGTGAAACTGTATTGGGATCAAAGATGGAAAGTCGCAGATCTTTGGTTGCCCATGAATTTTTATGCGAATATTCCTCTGTCTGCCGCTCACCATATTCAAAGCTTATTCCCTTTGCATATAACCAGTTGCTGTCCATCCCATAAACTTTAGCTAAATCTTCTCTAGTATAAAATTTTGCTCCTTTATCTCTGAAATTGATCAGCCTATCACTGATTTTCTGGTTCAAACCACTTTCTACTAGTTTTTGCTTACTGGCTTTATTCGGATTAATAAAGCCTTTGAAAGAGACAGAATTCGCCGCTCCACTCTTCTTTAATTGATGCTTCTTTATTTGAGCGATGAAAGCATTGCGTTCTTTCACGCTCAATCCTCTTTTTGCTTGTAAATGACTTAAATAAGCATCTACCGAAAGGTGAACAAGAAAGATTAATAGCAAAAACACCAAAATTCCGCGTCTTTCCGCCGGTGAAAACAAAAGTCTATCCATAAGTCCCACTAAATTAAAGCCGAACCGAAAATAGTTAGAGCCAACTACTAGTGGTTATAATCAAGTATTTAGAAAACACTTAATGATTCTTAAATTTTAATTATCAATTGCCTAGCTCTTAAATTTTAGCAAGTGCCAATTTTTTGCGATTATTGTGCTTTCTAAAAATCAATTCATTTATGCGTAAGTTCCTTGCATTAGTTGTCTGTTTGTTAAGTTTCAATGCCTTCTCCGCGGGGCCAATGGAAATTATCAATTCCGAATTCAAAAATCCTACTAGTGAAATTAACGATGGACGCGCCAGTATAGAAGTTATTGGCGGTATAAAACCCTATACCTACAAATGGAGTGACCAAGGCACCGATACAACCGCCAGAGTCGCAAACAAACTGGTTGAAGGCATACAGTATTCCGTAACCGTAATCGATGCGCAAGGAGATAGCTTAACTCAGGAATTTACTATTGCTAGCATCTCCTTAGCCGAAACATTCAACGGTACTTTCAAGCCCATAGTAGATGCTTTTGCCACTATTATTTTTTGGGATCCTTTTCATGCCCTAAATCTTTATGACAATCGCATTAGAACCGATAGTGGTGAACTATCGCGTTTTGCAAATGGTGATATACGTACCAATAGCATTCCTTTTATTGTAATTTGGTTAATGTTCGGCGCGGTATTTTTCACCTTTAGAATGGGCTTTGTTAACTTTTGGGGATGGAGGCATTCTATTAGGTTAATCCGCGGGAAATACGATGAAGAAGATGCTCCTGGAGAAGTTACCCACTTTCAAGCTTTAGCGACCGCAGTTAGTGCTACCGTGGGCTTAGGGAATATTGCCGGTGTTGCCGTTGCTATTTCTTTAGGTGGACCCGGTGCTACCTTTTGGCTGGTTGTTGCGGGATTATTTGGTATGGCTTCAAAATTTACCGAATGTACTTTAGGAGTGAAATACCGCGATATTGGTGAAGATGGTGTGGTAGAAGGAGGACCAATGCGCTACCTCCGTAAAGGATTAGCAAAACGTGGCATGGGTGGTCTTGGAAAAGTATTAGCCGTTGTTTTTGCAGTATTAGCCATTGGTGCCAGTTTTGGCGGTGGTAATATGTTTCAGGCCAACCAAGCTTTTGAGCAACTTTCGGGTGAATTCACTTTCTTAGTGGGTTATGGTCCGGTATTCGGCTTGGTATTAGCCATTTTAGTTGGTTCTGTGATTTTAGGTGGTATCAAGAGTATTGCCAAAGTAACCGAAAAGATTGTTCCTTTTATGGCTGGAATTTATGTCCTCGCTGCTTTGGTAATCATCGGTATGAACATTTCTAATCTTGGCGACGCTTTTACCAAAATAATAAATGGCGCTTTCGACCCATCCGCCATGTTAGGTGGTTTTGTAGGGGTTATGATTCAAGGGGTACGTCGTGCCGCTTTCTCTAATGAAGCTGGTGTAGGTTCTGCCGCTATTGCACACTCCGCAGCGAAAACAAAGCATGCCGTTAGTGAAGGTTTTGTCGCTCTACTAGAACCCTTTATTGATACGGTAGTAGTATGTACACTTACCGCTTTAGTTTTAATTTTTACTGGTTATGATAACGATGGTGGACTAGGTGGTGCTCAGTTAACCTCTCAAGCTTTTGGCAGTGTAATTAGCTGGTTCCCTTATGTTTTAGTAGTAGCTATCTTCTTGTTCGCCTTCTCAACAATGATTAGCTGGAGTTACTATGGCCTGCGTGCATGGACCTTCCTTTTTGGAAGAAATAAAATCACTGAAATTACTTATAAATTACTTTTCTTAGGATTCATTATTATTGGATCTTCGGTAAGTCTTGGATCAGTTTTAGATTTCTCCGATATGATGATCCTCGCAATGGCCTTCCCTAATATCATTGGTTTACTGCTACTTAGCGGTGAAGTTAGAGCCGAACTTAAGGATTACTGGGCTAAAGTAAAAAGTGGCGAAATTTTAAAATCTAAATAAGCCGCTAGCAGATCTAAATTCTACCTTTGCGCCCTGTTTAAAAATCCTACATGTCGGAAGCTAAGAAAGATAAGCGTAAACTAAGTAAGGGATCATTAAAGAAATCTCTTAAACTTTATAAGTACGTAAAGCCCTATCAGGGTGAGTTTGCACTGGGTCTATTCTTCTTGGTATTGAGCTCCTTGGCGAATTTAGCCCTACCCAAATACATGGGAGACCTTGTGGATGCTTCTAACTCAGAAGCAATCTTTGATAATATTGAACGCACCTCTTTACTGCTCTTAGGTATCCTCGTAATACAATCAGTGGTATCCTTTTTTAGAGTGGTGCTCTTTGTAAATGTTACTGAAAAAACGCTCGCAGCCTTGCGGCAAGCTACCTATGGTCAGTTGATAAAGCTTCCCATTACTTTTTTTAATAGCAAAAGAGTGGGCGAGCTAAATAGCCGGATTTCTGCTGATATTTCCCTGCTTCAAGAAACCTTCACCACTACCCTAGCGGAATTTATTCGCCAGATAATAATCATCTTTGGTGGTATAGGTATCTTACTTTTTACCTCTACCAAACTCACCCTATTTATGTTAGGGATCGTGCCCATTGTGGTGGTGGTTGCAGTAGTATTTGGCCGTTTCATACGTAACTATGCCAAAGACATGCAAAGCGAAGTGGCCAGTTCAAACACTATTGTAGAAGAAACCTTACAAGGCATTTTCAATGTAAAGGCCTTCGCCAATGAATTTTTTGAAATAGCACGCTACGCGGAAAAAACTAATGCTGTTGCCAAAATTGGCATGAAAGGGGGCAAATACCGCGGCGCCTTTAGTTCCTTTATAATATTAGGAATGTTTGGCGCCATCGTAGCCGTAATTTGGCGTGGCGTTAATCTCATTGCCGCCAATGAATTGGCCATGGGGGAGCTTTTTAGTTTTGTCATTTACTCGGCCTTTATTGGTGGTTCTATCGGTGGACTAGCCAATGTTTATGCGAATCTCCAAAAGGCTATTGGTGCAACAGAAGACCTGATGGACCTTTTTGATGAAGAACCAGAAGATCTCCAAGAATTAGAGCAACGCGAAGGCCTTAGTGATTTTAAAGGTGATATTAGCTTTGAAAAACTAAGCTTTGCCTACACTACCCGTCCTGATCAAAAAGTAATTGAAGACTTTAGTTTGAAAGTTAAAGCCGGCGAGCAAGTGGCATTAGTTGGCCCGAGTGGCGCGGGAAAATCGACCTTGGTATCATTGATCTTACAGTTCTATAATAGCTCCGAAGGCTCTTTGCTTTTTGATGGAAAACGAGCGG
This sequence comes from Roseivirga sp., assembly GCA_051277025.1. GTDB lineage: Bacteria > Bacteroidota > Bacteroidia > Flavobacteriales > Schleiferiaceae > Croceimicrobium. Next base: position 5,207 of record JBNMPT010000010.1, read on the forward strand.
AAGACTATTCACTAAGTGCCCTGCGTAATCAAATGGCGGTGGTTCCCCAAGATGTGTTCTTATTTGGTGGAAGTATTCGTGAGAACATTGCCTACGGTAAAACTGATGCTAGTGAAGCGGAAATTATTGAAGCCGCTAAACAAGCCAATGCCTGGGATTTTATTAATGATTTTCCAGAAAAACTAGAAACCGTAGTGGGTGAGCGTGGCGTTCAGCTCTCGGGCGGCCAAAGGCAAAGGGTGGCAATCGCGAGAGCCGTGCTTAAAGACCCTAAAATCCTTATTCTTGATGAGGCGACCTCAGCCCTCGACTCCGAATCGGAACGTTTAGTGCAAGAAGCGCTCGACAAGCTAATGAAAGGACGAACCTCCATTGTTATTGCCCATAGATTAGCCACGGTGCGCAAAGCAGACAAGATTGCCGTTATTGAAAAAGGGAAATTGGTTGAACTCGGCAGTCACGCTGAGTTAATAGCTAATAGCGATGGTCTTTATTACAATCTTAGTAACTTACAGTTCAACTCTTAACAAAGCGCTGTTTAAAATTGCTTCCCGTCTCTCTTCTTTGTTAACACAAAGTATCTACCTTTGATTTATGCAGGAATTTTGGCAGAAGATAAAAGCTAATTTTTGGTTTAAGGTTTTACTTAATAAGTATGTCTTAAGCATAATCATCTTCGCTATATGGATGAGCCTCCTTGATGTAAACTCCTGGGTCATCCATCGTGAGCTCAATCAGGAAATAAGCGACTTACAAACCAGCATCACCCATTATAAAAGCGAGATCACTAAAGATCAAAAACAACTTAAAGAGCTAAATTCTGCCCCCGAAAACTTGGAGAAGTTTGCCCGTGAACAATTTCACCTTCTCAATCCCGGCGAAGAAATCTATCTGATTGAGTATCCAGAGAAGGATTAAACCGCTCCTCCCTTCAGCGCTGATCTTCCACGTTGAACCTACTGCAACGAGGTACAAAACAATCGCTGGTTTATTGATTCCGTCTTCAAAACTCAATTTAAAGCTTTTCTCGCTTCCCTCGAATGATGATAAAGCCGCACCCTTTTTAGAATTTCGCGTTGATAAAAACAGCCGCCTCATTTCGAGAACCCACTTAGAGGGAAGGGACTAAATTCTAAAATAAAAATTTGCCGCTTTACCAAGGGTAATATTCTAAAAACCAAATAGACCGTATTTATTTGTCAATTCTTGTGATTGTAATTTAGTTTGAGATTATTGCTAAATTGTCGGTCAATTTCAAACCAAGTTACATGAAAAAAATACTACTCCTTACCTTAATAACTGGCCTTGGTAGCTCACTTGCTGCTCAGCACATCACCAACAGCGATGCCGTCAGCAACGAATATCAGGAGGCAAAAGCAGTGCGCTTAACCTACCCCGCAAAAGCTGAATCTAGCAGCACCAGTTTAATCTGGTCGGAAGACTTTAGTAATGGCATTCCCGCAGGCTGGAGTCAAGCTGGCACTCCCGCTTTAGCATTATGGGAATACCGAGGACCAAACACTGCTCCAAATGACACCGTAGGATCGAGAGGTTGCTGGGCGGGCTCCTTACAGTCCGGTAACACCGGCGATCCTATTGCCTCTCCTACGGCAAGCAACGGCTTTATGATTTTCGATTCTGACTTTCTTCATTCCAATGGCGATCGTGCTACCAACGGTCAAGGTACTGTGCCCGCACCACACGTGGGCAGACTAAGAACCGACACGATAGACCTTAGTGCCGAAAACGGTGCTGAACTATCTTTTTACACCTATGCGCGACGCTACCAATCGGTCTGGCTTATTGCAGTAAGTATCGATGGTGGCGTAACCTTCCCCGATACGGTAGAAGTTATCCCCGCTACGGAAGTCCCTTTGAACTCCTCCACTGCGCAAAATGCCTTTTATCGAACCAACCTCTCCAACATAGTAGCCAATCAAAGCTATGTGGTTTTAGAATTTATTTTTGAAGGAGCCGCCTCTGGCTCAGGTCGCTATTTCTGGATGATTGATGATATCGAGTTAAACTTGCCTCCTGCCAATTTACTAGTTTTCACAGGCGCTATCGCACCAGGCACCAACTCTGCATCGCCAGCCCATGACATCATTTTTAATAGCGGCAGTGGTTCTGCCAAATACCTTCATCTGCCCTTAAAACAAAATGTTCCCATTGAGTTTGATAGTAATATCTTAAACTATGGTTCAGCTACCCAAAATAATGTAAAACTAGAAGTGGAAATATGGGATACAAATAGCACCTTAGTAACTACTTTAAGTTCTCCTTCTGTAGCGGTCTTAAACCCTTTTGACACCGCCTACTACACCACTTTAACGACCAGTAGCTGGAGCGCCACCGCAGCTGGAGATTACACCATAGTTTATAAAGCCGTTTCCGATAGTATTAGTTCGAGCAACACTACCGTAGCAGATACTTTCCAATTGTATGTTGGCGATAAATATTCTCTTGACGACGATTTAGTAAGTAACTATTTCGGTTCCAATACCGGGAATAATGGTATGATCGCTATTGGAGTGATGTATGCTTTAGAGCAAGAAGACACTGCTGGACAATCAGGCTTCGTTCACCTTCAAGGAGCAGAGATGCTAATGAGCTGCCTCACAGACTCTACCGCCGATATTGAAATTGCAATTTTTGATACGGCTGGTTTCGTTTTCAACGCTGGCTTTCCTTCTACTGCAATTGCCCTTTTCCGAAAAACATATTCCTTTGATGGAGCCATGCCTTGTAACCTTGTAAACTTCTCCTTTGAAGACAACTTGGGAGAACCACTAAAGCTACCCGTGGGTACTTATTATATGGTTGTCAATTTATACCCCAATGCCACAGATGGTGTAATTCGCTTTGCGAACAGCAACACTTGGAGCCAACCAGCTTCAGCTTCTGTCCATCAAAATCAAAATGGAGACTGGTTTAGTGGCTTTAGTAGTGGCTCTACTTATCCCGCACCGCTTATGCGATTAGTGATGAGTGATCCCTCGGATATTTCTATAAAAGAAGAAGACTTAGCAGACTTCTCTGTTTACCCCAACCCTACCACAGGATATGGTTTTATAGAATTTGTGCAGCCAGGTACTTATCAACTAAAAGTCTTGACTATGTTAGGTCAGGAAGTACACTCTCAAGAACTTAACCTTAATGCCAACGAAAAGGCAGAATTAGACCTAGGCAAGCTCTCTAACGGAATTTATCTAGTAAGCATTAGTAATGCCCAGGGTGACACCAAAACTGTTCAGTTGACGATTCAGAACTAACGATTCAATTAACACAGATAAAGGTCATCTTGCTTCGGCAGATGGCCTTTTTTTATGCTTCCTCCCAAAGTAAATATTTAAGCTTAAAATACCCTCAGTCAAAAGAAGCCTCCAATCAAAAACAGAAAATCAACCAAAGCTTTGTATTTTAGGCACACAATTTTTACTATGAAAAAAATATACTATTGTCTAATTCTCAGTTTACTTATCTCAAGTATCCCCACTAAATCTCTTTCTGCCCAAGACAAGAATATTGATTCTACTTATTTAAGCTCCTTGCAATGGCGTAATATCGGTCCCTTCCGTGGCGGTAGATCTTGTGCCGTTACTGGTGTTGAAGGAAAAGCTAACCTCTTTTACTTTGGCAGCACTGGCGGTGGCTTATGGCGCACCACTGACGCTGGGAATAGCTGGGAAAATATTTCCGATGGCTATTTTGGCGGAAGTATTGGTGCGGTAGCGGTCAGCCCTTCGGATCCTAATACCATCTATGTTGGTGAAGGAGAAGAAACGGTACGCGGTAATGTTAGCTCCGGTTTTGGAATGTGGAAAACTAATGATGCTGGTAAAACTTGGCAGCACATCGGTTTAAAAGCTAGCAAGCATATTAGTCGCATTCGCATTCACCCTACCAATCCAAATATTCTCTACGTTGCCGCTCTGGGTAACCTATATAAAGACACCGATGAACGCGGTGTTTATAAAAGTATTAATGGTGGGGAATCCTGGCAGCGGGTTTTATTTAGCGATGCAGGCAGTGGAGCTGTTGATTTAATATTGGACCCTTCAAACCCTCGCACTTTATATGCTTCAACCTGGACGGTAAGACGCACACCCTATTCACTCTCTAGTGGCGGTGAAGGCTCAAAGCTTTGGAAAAGCACCGATGAAGGCGCAAGCTGGGAAGAACTAAGCAGTAAAGAAGGATTTCCCCTAGGCCTATTAGGCATTATTGGCCTTGCTGTTTCCCCGGTTAACTCCGAGCGTATTTGGGCAATGGTAGAAAACGAGCCCGATGGCGGCTTGTACCGCAGCGACGATGGCGGCGACACCTGGCGTAAGCTTAATAATGAAAGAGCGCTCCGTCAAAGAGCCTGGTATTATACCCGTATTTACGCACACCCCACTGATGTAGATCAGCTTTATGTGATGAATGTAGCCTATCACCACTCTAAAGATGGCGGTAAAAGCTTTAATAAACACTACGCTCCTCACGGCGATCACCATGACTTATGGTTAGACCCATCCAGTCCCGAGCGCATGATTATTGGCGATGATGGTGGTGCTCAAATAAGTTTTGACGCTGGTAAAAACTGGACAACCTATTACAATCAACCTACCGCACAATTTTACCGGGTGAATACCGACGATAGCTTCCCCTTTCGTATTTATGGTGGCCAGCAAGACAATAGCTCTATTCGCATTAAGCATCGCAGTGATGACCGCTTTATCACCGAAAAAGACTGGGAAGTAACCGCGGGAGGAGAAGCCGGACATCATGCCATTTACGCGAAGGATAATGATATCGTTTTAGGGGGCGAGTACGGTGGCTTTATGGCGCGTCTTAATCATAAAACTAATCAGCAACAAGCCACTAATGTGTGGCCCAATAACCCCCTAGGGCACGGCGTAGAAAACATGAAATACCGTTTTCAGTGGAACTACCCTCTTTTCTTCTCTCAACACAATCCTGAGGTACTTTACAGTTTTAGTAATCACGTGCATCGCAGTACCGATATGGGGAAAACTTGGGAAACCATTAGTCCAGATTTAACCACTAACGATACGAGCAAGCAAGGCCCAAGCGGCGGCCCCATTACTAAAGATAATACCGCGGTAGAATATTATTGCACAATTTTCGCTGCCGCAGAATCTGCCCTTGATAAAAATATTCTTTGGACGGGAAGCGACGATGGCAAAGTGCATATCTCACGCGATGCGGGAACAAACTGGCAAGACGTTACGCCGAAGGGCATTAAAGAGTTTAGCCAAATCAACAGCATGGAGACGGATCCATTTAATGCCGGTGGTATTTATTTAGCCGCTACTCGTTATAAATGGGGCGACTTTGAGCCTTATCTATACCACAGTAATAATTACGGTAAAAGCTGGGAAAGAATTGACCAGGGCTTAAATCGCGAACATTTTACCCGAGTAATTCGCTGCGATCCAGATCATCAAGGACTGCTTTTCGCTGGCACCGAATATGGTTTATACCTTTCGGTAGATGCGGGACAAAACTGGCAAGAGTTTCAAATGAACCTGCCGCTTACTCCCATCACCGACTTAGCGGTAAAGGATCGCCACCTTATTGCCGCTACTCAAGGTCGGGGATTTTGGATTCTTGACGACCTTTCTCCCTTATATGAGATGGACGGGGACTTTAAAAGTAGCGCCCATTTATTTAAGCCTAAGCCCAGCTATCTAATGCAATCCTCTTATGGCGGTAAATCAAAAAGTCAAGGGGAGAATCATCCTAATGGGGTAATCGTTAATTACTATTTAGAGACGGCCGATACTGCCAATGAAACCTATGCCCTTAACTTTTACAACAAAAGGGGGGAAATGTTGCGCAGCTTTAGCTCCGACGCCAAAGACAAAGCCAATCGTTGGATTCCCAAAGAAGGCGGAGGAAGATTTATCTGGAACATGCGCGAAGCGGGCTATGACCCAATAGAAGGCATGATACTTTGGAATGTTCTACGCCAAGGACCATACGTACTGCCCGGTTTACATAGTGTAGAAATGCTGGTGGGCGAGAAAAGTCTCAAGCAAGACTTTGAGTTAATCCTCGATCCCCGTGTAAGTGAGGATGAGAACGGCTTGGCCGAGCAGCACCAATATTTACATGAGGTGAAAGAAGGGATGGCAGAAATGAATGCGATTATTCTAGAAATCCGTCGGGTACGCGAAGACTTAAACTCGCTCGCAGGCAGATGCGCAGATACTAGCCTTCTGGCTACTATTAAAGAGCATATTCAGCGCGGCGAAGAAATAGAAAAAGCGCTTTATCAAACTCAGAACCGCAGTCCGCAGGACCCTTTAAATTATCCTGTTCGCCTCAATAATAAATATGGGCACTTAGGCGCCTTGGCGGCAATAGGTTTTAATGCCCCCACCGCAAGTATGATTGGGGTGAAAGACGAATTAGAAAAGGAGATACAAACGCAAGTTTCCCTCTGGAAAAAACAAAAAGAAGACTTGCAGGCTTTGAATACAAAGATTCTAGCGAGCGATATAAACTTAATCAAGTGGGGGGAGTAAACTCCTTTGTTCAAACACTTTCAAAGCTGCCAATTTTTGGCAGCTTTTTTTATTTCCGACTGGGCTTCTCAGTGCCTTTAAACGCAAGCTTTAAATGACTTTTAAAATGCCATGAATCTTGCTCTCTCTTCTCCTTAAAATAAGCGTATTTTTAGGATCTTTGTTATAAATATCTCTATCATGGCTCAAAACGATCTTTATTCAGAATTCCCTCCCCATAGCGAAAGTGACTGGCTGGCGAAAGTTGAAAAAGACTTAAAGGGCAAAGCCTTTAGCGACCTTCTTAAAACCGACGCTAACGGCAACACCATCCGTCCTCTTTACACCAACGAAGGACTAGCGCTAAAAGAGCAAGCTTTAAAAGAACACCCGAAATGGGATATTGTCCATGAAATAGTAGTTGACAATGAAAAGGACGCCAATGCAGAAGCCTTAAACTTCTTGCATCGAGGCGCCACTTCACTGATCTTTTATTTAAATGGACAGGAAAACCTTAAGCAATTATTAGATAAAATAGAAATTCAATTCATCTGCCTCAATCTAGTTTTAGAATCTGGAGTGGAGCATATTAGCCAACAGCTATTAGACTTAGTAAAAGAGCGCGGTATTGATGAAGCCGAGCTAGAGGGGAGTATTAATTTCGACCCCTTAGAAAACCTGTTACGTCAAGGAGAATGGTTTCAATCGGAGACGGAAGACCTTGCCGCCTTAAAAGCTTTGCAAGAAAAAGGCTTTGCCGGTATGCGGACGGTTTGTGTGAATACCAATCATGCCGAAAATGCCGGGGCTAATCACAGTCAACAACTAGGTCTAGCTCTCGCCATGGCTTATGAATACCAATATAAACTTGGACTAAAGTCCACCCGAGGGTTTTGGGTAAACTTTGCCATCGGTTCCGACTATTTTGCGGAAATCTCCAAGTTGCGTGCTTTTCGCAGAATATGGCAACAAATGCAAAAAGAGCTAAACCTAGAAACTGTCGAGGTGCGCATTTACGCGGAGACTAGCCAGCGCAACAAGACTAAGTTTGACCGCCATAATAATTTAATTCGCAGCACCACGGAGGCCATGGCAGCGATAATTGGCGGCGCTACCGAGGTTAATGTTAAAGAATTTGACCGCTGCTATCAAGAGCCGGGCTTTTTTAGCAAGCGGCTAGCCTTAAACCAACTCTCCATTCTTCAGCATGAAAGTCAGTTTCATCAAGTGCGTGATATGGCTAGAGGGGCCTACTTCATAGAAAGACTAACCGAAGATATTGCGGAAAAGGCCTGGTTGTATTTTAAAGAAATTGAAGCACAAGGCGGATATCTCGCTTCCTTAAAAAATGGCTTTATTCAAAATAGCATCTCTGCGCAAGCGGAAAAACAACAGGCTGCTTTTGATAAAGGTGAAATAATATTAGTCGGAGCCAACAAATACTTTAATGGGGATGAAAAAGGGGATTTCAAAATGTCACATAAATCTGACGAAAACAAAACGCCCACCATCGTGAAAGCCCTAAAAGCCACACGCTTAAGCACCTCTCTTGAAGACCAACAAATTAGCCAATCACAAAATTAAGACTATGTCACGCTTTAACTTTTCAGACGGCTACCAAGGACCAGCGGCCAAAGCGGTAGTAGAGGAAAACCGCCACTTTTGGCATTCACCAGAAGGATTGGAAATCCCCAGTCTTTTTAGTGCTAAAGATTTAGACAAGGTAAAACACTTGCAATTTGTTGCCGGTCTAGCCCCCTATTTGCGCGGCCCCTATAGCAGCATGTACAGCATTAGACCGTGGACCATTCGTCAATATGCGGGCTTTAGTACCGCCGAAGAATCCAATGCTTTTTATCGTCGCAACTTAGCGGCTGGTCAAAAAGGACTGTCGGTTGCCTTCGACTTAGCTACCCATCGTGGCTACGATTCCGATCATGAGCGCGTATTTGGTGACGTTGGTAAGGCCGGGGTAGCGATAGATACTGTTGAAGACATGAAAGTGCTTTTCGACCAGATCCCCTTAGATAAGATGTCTGTTTCTATGACAATGAATGGCGCTGTAATTCCCATTATGGCCTTCTTTATTGTCGCAGCAGAAGAGCAAGGCGTTAGCGCTGCTCAACTTTCGGGAACCATTCAAAACGATATTTTGAAGGAGTTTATGGTGCGTAATACTTATATCTACCCACCGACACCTTCCATGCGCATCATTGCGGATATATTCGAATATACCGCGCGAAAAATGCCGCGTTTCAATAGCATTTCTATCAGTGGCTATCACATGCATGAGGCGGGAGCGACCGCCGATATTGAATTAGCCTACACTTTGGCCGATGGCCTAGAATACATTCGCACGGGATTATCAGCAGGCTTAGCCATTGATGACTTTGCGCCTCGCCTCTCCTTTTTCTGGGGCATTGGTATGAACCATTTTATGGAAATTGCTAAGATGCGCGCCGCCCGAATGCTATGGTCTAAAATTGTCAAAGAGTTTAATCCGCAAAATCCTAAATCAATGGCTTTGCGTACCCATAGTCAAACATCTGGCTATAGCCTTACCGAGCAAGATCCCTTTAATAACGTCGCTCGTACCACTATTGAAGCGATGGCGGCCACCTTTGGAGGCACCCAAAGTTTACACACCAACTCTTTAGATGAAGCAATTGCTTTACCCACAGATTTCTCCGCGCGTATTGCGAGAAATACCCAGCTAATATTACAGGATGAACTGGGTATTAACCGCAGTGCCGATCCCTGGGGTGGTGCTTGGTACCTCGAATATCTTACCGATCAAATTGCCAATAAAGCCTGGGAGTTAATTGAAGAAGTAGAAGAATTAGGGGGTATGGCGAAAGCCATTGAAACCGGTCTTCCCAAGATGCGTATTGAAGAGGCAGCGGCCAAAAAACAGGCCCGCATTGACTCGGGTAAGGAAATTGTTGTGGGCGTAAATGCCTACCGCAACGAAAAAGATGAACCGATGGAGCTGCTTGAGGTCGATAACGCTGAAGTGCGTAGACAGCAGATTGTAAGTATCGATAAAATTAAGGCCTCCCGCGATTCACAGAAAGTAAGTGAAAAACTTTCGGCTTTAGAAGCCGCCGCCGCTGGCGAAGGAAATCTTCTCGCTTTAGCGATTGAAGCCGCCCGAGAACGCGCCACCCTAGGTGAGATTAGCTCTGCCTTAGAAAATGTTTTTGGTCGCTACAAGGCTACCATTCGTTCTATCTCTGGTGTTTATAGTAAAGAAATGAAGCAAGACAAAAAATTTGGAAAAGCCCAGGCTCTTGCCGATAAATTTGAGAAACTAGAGGGCCGCCGTCCGCGTATTATGATTGCCAAAATGGGGCAAGATGGTCATGATCGTGGGGCAAAAGTGGTGGCCACTTCCTTTGCCGATTTAGGCTTTGATGTAGATATAGGTCCCCTTTTTCAGACTCCCGCGGAAGCGGCCAAACAAGCAGTAGAAAATGATGTTCACATACTAGGTGTTTCGTCTTTAGCCGCGGGACATAAAACCTTGGTTCCGCAAGTAATTAGTGAATTGCAAGCTTTGGGCAGAGAAGACATAATGGTTATTGCCGGGGGAGTTATTCCGCCCAATGATTATAAATTCCTTTTTGAGGCGGGCGTAATTGGCGTATTTGGACCCGGTACCGTGATAGCGGATGCTGCGGCCAAGATTTTAGAAGCAATGATTGAAGATATATAATTGAATTATGTTTGGAAACATGAAAGAGATGATGGGCAAACTGCAAGATGCCCAGCAAGAATCAAAAGCGATGAAGCAACGCTTAGCGCAGATTGAATTGCGTGAAGAAAATGCGGGTTTAACCATCGTCGCCAATGGCAATAAAGAAATAAAGGATATTCGTATCTCCCCCGAACTCTTCACCAATAAAGAGGAGCTGGCCAATAAACTAATCCTCGGTATTAATCGTGCTCTAGAAAAGGCCCAAGCAGCGCACGATCTTGAAATGCAGTCTATGGCCAAATCGATGTTTAAATAATCGCCTTTGGATTCTATCAACCCCAATTTACGAGCACGAAAAAAACGTCAGGTAAAAAGCATTAGCGAACTGGAAAAAGGTATCCTAGCAGGAGACCGCGCCAGTTTAAGCCAAGCACTAACCCTAGCGGAAAGTCGCTTAGCGGCGCATCGTGCGGAAGCAGAAAAGTTGGTGCAAAACTGCTTACCAAAAAGTGGACAGGCCATACGCATTGGCATAACTGGTGTTCCAGGGGTAGGTAAATCCACCTTTATTGAAGCTTTCGGTGAGTACCTTATTAAAGAAGGGAAAAAGATTGCCGTTCTGGCCATTGACCCCAGCAGCTCTAAAACCAGAGGGAGCATTTTAGGCGACAAAACCCGGATGGAAAATCTGTCGCAGAACCAAAATGCTTTTATTCGCCCTTCCCCGGCAGCGGGTTCTTTAGGGGGAGTGGCCCGCAAAACCCGTGAAGCCATTATTCTTTGTGAAGCCGCCGGCTATGATATTATTTTAGTAGAAACCGTAGGAGTGGGACAGAGCGAAACTGCCGTGAAAAACATGGTAGACTTTTTTATGCTTTTAATGCTCCCTGGCGCGGGAGATGAATTACAAGGGATAAAACGTGGCATTATGGAAATGGCCGACCTTTTATTAATTAATAAGGCCGACGACCCGAAAGACCCCAAAGTACGATTAGCGATGGGTGAGTATAAGCGTGCCTTGCATCTCTTCCCTCCCAATCAAAATGAATGGATTCCGGTTGTTGATAGCTGCTCTGCTTTAAAGGAAGTAGGCATTAAAAAGGCTTGGGAATGCATTCTGCAATTTGAGCGACAACAAAAGCTTAAAGGCTATTTCAATCAAAACCGCAGTGACCAAGCTTTAAGTTGGTTTGATCAACAAATCGGTGATCACCTTTTTGAGTATTTAGAGTCCCTTCCTCAATTTAAAGCCAATTACGATGGCTTTTTGGCCGAGATTAAAGCCCAAAACTTAGACCCTGGTTTAGCGGCTAGGAAGTTGTTGGATGTTTGCTTGGGTCACTAAATTTGACTCTTTAAGAGAGACTACTTTTGGATTCTCTAAGAATGTGAACCGCTAGGCTACATTCTCCCGTCCCCATTTATTCTGCTGCGTCTAATCACTGCCCTCTCTCTATTTGGAAGTTTTTCGCTATTGTGATACGCCACTAATAAGCTCGGCATCTTCTGCTAATGCCATCTTTATCTCTTCTATCCTATGCACGACAAGGCGGGAAAATCCTTTTAAATGAATTTATTAAATTTGAGAGATTGATTATGCTGCTCTAAATTTTACATTCACTGCCTGTTCGAGCGGAAGCTAATAAAAGAGCAATGCAAAACAATTTGTTTAGACTTAATCAATTCAACAAAATGTCTTTAGGCCATTCTCAATGAAGAACAATAAATCCATCGCCGTCCTTCCTTTTGTTAACATGAGCGCTAGTGCTGAGGTGGAATACTTTTCCGATGGAATTACCGAAGAAATAATTAATGCGCTGGCTAAAATTCAAGAGCTCAAGGTCACTTCCCGAACCTCCTCCTTTTCCTTTAAAGGAACCAATAGCACTATCTCTGAAATTGGCGAGCAGCTAAAGGTCTCCATTATTCTTGAAGGTAGCGTTCGCCTCTCTGGAACCTCGGCGAGAATTACCGCTCAATTAATTGAAGTTGAAAATGACTTTCATTTTTGGTCTGAAACTTTTGACCGTAACCTCAAAAACGTATTTGTGGTTCAGGACGAAATCAGTTTAATCATTGCCGATAGACTAAGGGAACATTTAGGACATTTCGAACTCAAGGATCGATTGGTAGACTCCTATAATATCCCCTTTGAAAGCTATAAAAAATACCTCAAGGGTCGTTTCCATTTAATGAAACTAGATTATACCAATACCCTTAAAGCCATTGCCCTATTTGAAGCCGTAATTGAAGAAGCACCAGAATTCCCCATGCCTTATTTGGATATAAACCAAGCTTATATTTATATGGGAACCATGGGGATTATTCCTGCTTATGAAGGCTTTACCAAGGCACAACCGTTTTTAGAAAAGGCCATCGCTTTAAAAGAAGACCTTCCCGAGACCCAACTAAACCTAGCTTGGATTAGTTGCTGGCAGAAATGGGATTTAAAACAAGCTTATATTCATCTAAACAATGCCCTTAGCCTAAGGCCAACGGATAGCATGTATATCACCATGGCCAACTTTCTTACCCTAGAAGGAAAGCTTGAGCTAGCGATGAAATACGTAGATAAATCACTAGAAATCGCTCCTTTCTCTTCGGTAAACCTAAGCTATAAGGGCTTTCTATACTACATGATGGGACAATATGACACCGCCTTAGCTTATTGTAAACGTAGCCTAGCTCTACAACCGGAGTTACCATTTCCGGTAGTTAATATTGGTTCTTGTCACTTACTCTCCGGTAGATATCAAGAAGGATTAGCTTACTTCAATAATCTCCCTACCGACAACTCTGGTTTTCTCGATAAAATTGGAGGAACCACCATCGCTCATGCAATAATGGGAAATACGACCAAAGCGAAAGAAGGTATTTCCACATTAGAATCGTTCCTTCAAACGCCCTCTGCAGGAAATGCCCTGAACTTTCTTATTCTTTGTCATAGTCAACTTAGTAACCTAGACATTGCACTCGAATACATCAAAAAAGCCATTGACGATCACTTCCCATTAGTCTTGCTTCTGCCCACCGAGCCACTGGCTAAACCTTTACACCCGCTGCCTCTTTTCAAAAAATACATCGCTGGAATTCTTGGCGGTTCCAATTCATTTGAACCCGCTCGCAAATACAAAAAATCGCTATTCTCAGACGAAGAGTTAATTCGATACAAAAACCGATTGAACACTTTAATGGATGACGATAAGCTTTACCTCAACCCTGAGCTCACCCTGAGATTACTGGCCGAGTATATGAATCTTCCACCCAACCATATGTCACAACTATTAAATGAAGGGTTTAGTCAAAATTTCGCCGACCATATTAATAGCTATCGCTTAGAGGAATTTAAACTAAAGCTTACCGCGAACCGTAGCCATCAATTGACTCTTATGGCTTTAGCTTACGACAGTGGTTTCAATTCAAAAACCGTTTTCAATACCTTCTTCAAACGGAAATTAGGAATTACGCCCAAAGCTTATTGGAATAAGCTCAGTAAATAAGTTCCGACTTTCAAGTTTGTTCCGATTTACAATCTGGAACTCCTTCTGGATTTAATCCTCTCACATTTGCTTCATAATAAAAAGACAAAATTATGAAAGCAGTAATAGCAGAAAGATATGGCGACGCCCAAGTTCTTCAAATTAAAAATGTAGAGAAACCGACTCCCCAATCAAATGAGCTCCTTATTCGCATTAATGCGACATCAATAACTGCTGCCAGTAGCTTTATGCGTCAAGGCAAACCTTATTTCGGAAGACTTTTTATTGGCTTAACTAAACCCAAAATCAAAACACCGGGCACCGACCTCTCGGGAGTGGTCGAAGCAATTGGCTCCGAAGTTGTGAACTTCAAAATAGGCGACCTCGTAATGGCTGAAACGGGGATAAACTGCGGTGCCTATGCCGAGTATATCTGTTTAGCATCCGACGAGCTAATTGTTCTCAAACCTGAAAATATCAGCGCAGAAGAAGCCACCGGTATTTTGGATGGAGCAAGTACCGCTTTAGCATTCTTCACCGATCAAGTAGTCATAAAAAAGGGGCAAAAGGTTCTCATTAATGGTGCTTCTGGAAGTATTGGTACCGCCGCTGTGCAGCTCGCGAAGCAATTTGGCGCCGAGGTAACTGGCGTTTGTAGTGGCAAGAATAAAGCCCTAGTTAAAGATTTAGGTGCCGATACTGTTTTAGATTACACCAAGAATGAATTAGGTGACAACATGGAAACCTTCGATGTGATTTTTGACACGGTTGGAAAACTATCCTACCGGAAGACTAAAAAGAACCTAAAGTCAAATGGGGTCTTCCTAACACCTGTGCTTAGTCTCTCTGTATTGTTTAACATGATATTTACCTCTCTCTTTTCTAAGAAGAAATTGAAATTTGATGCCACTGGAATTCGCAAGAAGGAGCAACGCATGCGCGATCTCGTTCAAATTCAGGAAATGCTCGCAGCGGGAACTTTAACCACCGTAATTGATAGGGTATATCCACTAGAGCAAATCCAAGAAGCGCATGAGTATATTGATACAGGCCGTAAAAGGGGTAATGTGATTTTATCCTTGCACTCTTAAGCTCTATTAACAACCTGAGTTCGATGTGAAATTAGGCCTCAGACCTCTTATAAATAGTGGGTTTTAAGCCGAAGCGGTGAAGCAATAGCGGGCTATTGCGAAGGGCTAAGGCACAGAAAACTGCTTTTCAGAAGAGGCTTCTAAGTTTTTTTCAATAAAAATGAAAATCTGAGGCTATAATTTCAGGCCGTACTCAGGTTAATAGTAAACTCGGATTTGCTTTCGCAAAACGGGGTCATCTGCTAAAATCCGATCTACAATTTTATTAAGGTAAACACTAATAAGGCAGCCAGAAATCAGCTTGTCACTCATCAAAACCTCATCGATAGCGTGATGTTGACCCAGCCAAAACTGGTCTAGTTGGGAAGAGTCTTTCTCTGAGTCATCCCTTTCCATTTCGCTTTTTAGTCGTTCCGAATATTTTTCTACCCAAGATGTAAGAAAGTCGTCTGGAATTTCACCCTTTGATTCTAAAAACTGGAAAACACTAAAAACCTCTTTTTCTTAACCCCATAAAGATCTAGGAACCAAAGAAAAATGAAAGGATATATTTTCTCATAGCAGAGCTGAGGTTAATCAAGCACCACTAAAATATGCTCTGTCACGGAGTCTACCAAAATAAAATTAAAAATTACTTCTAATCTCTCCTTTAAGATAGCGCACCGCTTTTTTAGTAGGAAAGGAATCCATTTCCATAACCTTCTCTAAAATGAGCCTACTAAATTCCGTAGCAGGTGCTTTAGGGTCAATTTCTTGAGCCCAATTATTAATCATTCCTACGGTAGCACTTTTCGCGTTTACGACTAAGCCCCAAGCCTCGTCGCTAAGGTAAATTTGCTGGGAAAGATTATGTTCAAACTCCGTGCGGATGCTCTCTACTAATAGACCGCGATATTGTTGCGCCGTAATTCCTTTGGAGGGAACTCTAATTAACAATCGGTCTGGGTGTATCCTCTCTAAAAAAAGAGCTATGCGTTCGTATGCCGACATTCTGATCGGCAAGGCACTTTTTTGGGTCTCCTTTTTTAAGAAGTACATTCGACGCTTTTCTTCATTGTCCATAAAGTTAGACAACATCAGATAAGTGAGTACCAATAAAAATATAGAAGGTAGAGCATATTTTAAAATGTCTATAAAAAGTTCCATCTGCAGATTTTAGAAATGAGAGCGCCAAATATCGTAAATTTAAGAAGGTGCAGAAGCTAAATTTGTAGATTTGCGACCCAATCAATAAGATTATATGAAAGAGCTCTCCTTACGAATCGAAAACCTCTCAGAATCAGCTACTATTGCTATGAGTCGCAAAAGTCGCGAATTGAGAGATCAGGGTCTTGATGTTATCAGCCTATCCTTAGGTGAGCCCGATTTCGGTACGCCAGACTTCATAAAAGAGGCGGCAAAGGCAGCGATTGATGAAGGGTTTTCGCATTATCCGCCTATTCCTGGTTATGCAGATTTGAGAGAAGCTATTGCACATAAACTAAAACGCGATAATAATTTAGAGTATCAAGCTAGTCAAATTGTGGTCAGCACTGGAGCAAAACAGTCTATTGCTAATGTAGTATTGTGTCTTATCAACGAAGGCGACGAAGTTTTACTCCCAGCACCTTATTGGGTATCATATTACGAGATTGTAAAATTAGCAGGAGGAATTCCGATTGTAATTCCCACCAGCATAGAAAATGATTTTAAAGTGACTCGTGAGGAGCTTGAAAAGCACCACAGCGACAAAACAAAAATGGTCATCTTCAGCTCCCCTTGCAATCCATCGGGAAGCGTATTTGATGAAAAAGATTTAGATGATATTGCCTCTTACCTAAAAAATCACGCACGAGTAATTGCCTTGAGCGATGAGATTTATGAGCTGATTAATTTCGACGGCAAACATTATAGTTTAGCTGCTGACAGCGAAATATTTGATCGTGTAGTAACCGTTAATGGGTTTAGTAAAGGCTTTGCCATGACGGGCTGGCGTTGCGGCTATATTGCTGCACCCCAATATATAGCGGATGCTTGTACCAAAATGCAAGGTCAGTTTACTTCTGCTACTTCCAGTATTACTCAAAGAGCTGCCTTGGCAGCGATTCAAGCCGATCCAAAAGTAGTTAGCTATATGCTAGACGCTTTTGCAGAGCGGCGTGAAATGGTTGGCAAAGGCCTATCCACTATCAAAGGTTTTAAAGTCAATAAACCCAAAGGGGCCTTTTACTTTTTCCCGGATGTAAGTGCATTATTTGGATTGAAAAATGGCGAAGAAATTATTAAGAACAGTGATGATCTCTGTCTTTACCTTTTAGCGGAGGCACAAGTCGCCTTAGTTCCAGGAGAAGCTTTTGGCAGTCCAAAATGCATTCGCCTGAGTTATGCCTCTTCCATGGAAGATTTAAAAAAGGCTATCACCAGAATTAATGACGCCGTAAATAAATTAGAAAATGCTTAAAGCTGACGAAATGATGGCTGTCTTCAATCTATCCATTGAAGATTATCATCTTAAAGATGACGTAGATACTCCTGAAGTTAATCCCTTTCCAATCGGGAGTATGCAGGAACTCTTATACAGTAAAAACTGGATTGACACCGTACAGTGGCATTTAGAAGATATTATCCGCAATCCCAACATTGAGCCGGTTAGTGCCCTAGAAATAAAGCGTCGCATTGATACTAGCAATCAAAAGCGAACCGATTTAGTGGAACAGATTGATGATGCCGTATTATCTCTTTTTAAAGGCGTGAAATTGCAATCTTATGCCCGACTTAATACCGAAAGTCCCGCCTGGGCGATTGATCGTTTCTCTATTCTTGCCCTTAAATTATACCATATGCAAGTGGAGGCCAACCGAGAAAATAATAGCGAAGCCTTACAAGCTAAAAACCAAATGAAACTTTCGGTTTTACAAGAACAGGAGCAAGACCTCACCACGGCAGTTGACCATTTAATCGAAGATTTAGCTATGGGCCGCAGAATCTCTAAGGTTTATCGTCAGATGAAAATGTATAACGACCCAGAGCTTAACCCCATTCTTTACAAAAACGAGGAATAATGCGCATTTTAGTGCAACGCTATTCGGCTCTGGGCGACATTGCTCTGCTCCTCCCCGTTTTGGCGGCACTAAAACGTGATAACCCACAGCTTGAAATTCACCTAGTTTCACGTCCTTTTATAAAGTCATTAATTGGTGACTTGGATATTACCTTCCATGCTGCGGATCTAAAGGGAAAGCATCAAGGTTTTTCTGGTTTATGGAAACTGGCTAGGCATTTAAAGAAAGACA
>JBNMPT010000011.1:0-23092 GCA_051277025.1 Roseivirga sp.
GTTAAAATCACTTCGGTAATCTACGTTTAGGAAAATCAAAAAACAACAATTCGGCCTCAGTTTTTATATCTGCCCAATGCTCCACATCAAACTTTAAACAAGCTACACCAGTAGTGGGAACATTATCAATAATATGATCTATGCAGTGATTAACAAAGGCGGTAATAGTGGGATTATGACCAAATAGCAAAACTGTATTATGTTTGTCTTTAATTTTGTGGACGGTACTAAAAAGATCTTCCACCTCAGCCTCATAAATTGCTTCCTTGATTTTAATATTTCCATAAGGGTAATGCAAATTTTTCGCAAAGATTAAGGCCGTATGAAGGGCTCGCGTTGCAGGACTGGAAATCACTAAGTCTGGGCTAAAACCCTGCTGCAATAACCACTGAGAAGTGTTGTGTGCGTCGCGAATACCGCTACCTTTTAGAGGTCTGTCAAAATCACCAACCCCTTCCTCTAACCACGAGGACTTTGCATGTCTAATGAGATAAAGCTTTTTCATGGCCTCCTTTAAATTTAAGGGAAAATTAGCTAAAAGTAAGGAGCTAACGAAGAATAATCTAAATATTTAATTCTCGCTTAACCTTGACAAAGGGAGATGATCATTTTTCGATTTCTTTGGCTGCTTGCCAAAACTCTTCCAATTCACTGAGATTATAATCGGATATAGCTTTAGACTGCTTTTTAGCCTCTACCTCCATGAATTGAAAGCGGCTAATAAATTTTTTATTAGTACGTTCTAAGGCCGATTCGGGATCTATTTTTAAAAAACGTGCTACATTAATCATGGAAAAAAGTAAGTCGCCAAATTCACTTTCCATTTTTTTAGCGTCATCGGCTAAAATTTCAGCCTTAAGCTCGGCTAACTCCTCTTCCATTTTCTCCCACACTTGTTTGCTTTCCTCCCAATCAAAACCAGCCCCACGCGCTTTTTCTTGAATACGAGTAGCTTTAACCATGGCAGGCAATGATTTCGGCACTCCTTCTAGCACCGACTCCTTGCCCTCTTTTAGTTTTAAAGTCTCCCAATTAGCCTTAACCGTTTCCTCATCTTCAGCGACAGCATCGCCGTAAATGTGAGGGTGACGATAGATAAGCTTTTCAGCAATAGATTCTAGGACATCCGCCATATCAAAGGCTTTTTTTTCCTCAGCTATTTTGGCGTAAAATACCATATGCAACAGGATGTCACCTATTTCCTTTTTCACTTCAGGAAGATCTTGATCTAGAACAGCATCGCCTAATTCGTAGGTTTCTTCAATCGTTAAGGGCCGAAGAGTTTCCATGGTCTGCTTTTGATCCCAAGGACAGCCGGCCCTTAAATCGTCCATTATATCTAATAAACGACCAAAGGCCTCCATCTTTTCCTGTCGCGTATGCGCCATTATTTTACTTCTTTTTCTCCTTCTTTTGTTCCTTCTTCTTCCACTTCTTTTGAGCTTTCATCCACTATCGCAGATGCCTCTTCTACTTCTTGGATTAACATATCCTTGCCATGAAGCATATTATACCAAGTAAAAAGCTTTTTAAGGTGACTTCCGTAAACGCGTTCTTGATCGAAATTGGGTAGGATTTCTTCCATGTATGCTTTTAACTCTTCCGAGCTG
Organism: Roseivirga sp.; assembly: GCA_051277025.1. Taxonomy (GTDB): domain Bacteria; phylum Bacteroidota; class Bacteroidia; order Flavobacteriales; family Schleiferiaceae; genus Croceimicrobium. The sequence continues at coordinate 1,611 of JBNMPT010000011.1, forward strand.
GCTTTTTTTGGTTCCAAGCATAATCCCCCGTTTTCCTTATCAAATATTTTATCGAAAATCTCTGATAATGGCACCTCCTCTTCGTAGGTGTAAATAGCAATATCACTAAGGGCGCTTACCTCTGCTCTTTGCGATACAGGCATTCTCTTTCCGTCAATCAAAGACTCGACCAGCACTCCTTGACGGGTAGCTTTGATTAGCTTAAATAATCCTGGTTTGCCACCAATTGATAAAATTTCTTTTAATTTCATTTCGTTTCTATTTTTTCAGAGTTTTGCGATTCATCTTTCCACTTTTGTACCATTTGAATCTCCATCTCCTCAGTGTTATTCAAAAGATCTAATAATTGACGTGCATTATTGGCCAAAGGATGGCTTGGATATTTATCTATAAAAAGTTGGTAGGTTGACGCGGCTAAATCTTGCGAACGCATTTCCTCGTAATACAAGGCCATTGCCAGCATTGCCTTAGGAGCATTAGCATGATAAGCATAACTCTTATAAACCTCTTGGAATGCCAAAGTTGCCTCTAGACTTCTGCCCGGACTAGCCTTCAATACTTCTGCCTTTTTAAACAAGTAAACAGCGGACATACTGTCTTTAGGAAATCCGGCTACAAAAGCATCATATTCTACAATTAAAGCATCACCCAAAGTGGTGTCCATGCTCTCTTTAGATCTTAACTCCGCTTCTAAAATTTCTATGCGACTTGAATTATCTAAGGGGCCATTTTGCTTGCAACTAATACCGAATAACAAAAGGCTTAAAATCACTACTACTCTCATTTGACAAGCGGAAATTTCATGCGGTAATTAACGGTAATATGCCCCCTAGAAATTTTAGCTAATTTCTTTTTAATTAGATTTTTCTTCAGAGGACTAAGGTAATCGGTGAAAAGAATACCATCAATATGATCATACTCATGCTGTATCACTCGCGCTTTTAAACCTTCATAAACTTCTTCATGCTCCTGCCAATTTTCGTCGAAATATTTGATCTTAATTCGCTCTAATCGGTAAACATCACCCCTTATATCGGGAATGCTCAAACAACCTTCATTGAAGGAAAATTCTTCCCCATCTTCTTCTTCGATCCAAGCATTAATAAAAACCTTTTTAAAGTCTTTTAACTGCATGGTTTCAGGGTCTTCCTCGTCTACGAAAGGAGTAGTATCCACGAGAAAAAGACGGATGGCTTTACCAATTTGTGGTGCAGCAAGACCCACGCCTTGCGCATTATACATGGTCTCAAACATATTGCTAATGAGTTCATCCAATTTGGGATAGTCCGTGGTGATTTCCTCACCTTCTTTCCTCAAAACTGAATCTCCGTAGGCAACTATAGGTAGTATCATGGCTACAATTTGGCGCAAAAGTAAGGATTAGCACAGGGAATTCAGTTACACTAGGGAATATTCATTCAAGCTATCTATTTTGAAGGAAGTCTTCGAGGATAATTGCGGCGCTTACTTTATCTAAGGCACCTTTCTCGCGACGCTTTTTCTTCTTCATACCGCTCTGAACTAAACTCCTCATCGCTAGCTTACTAGTAAATCGCTCGTCTTGCCGATAAAGGGGAATATTTGGAAAGAGGACTTTTAGCTTATCCTCCCATTCTTTCACCAAAGGGGAATTATCAGAAGCCCCGCCATCCAAACCTATTGGGTCGCCTAAAACAATACTTTCGACCTGCTCAGACTTAAGCCAAGCTACTAAGTATTCTTCTAATTCCTTTGTGGGCACTGTTTCTCGCGGAGAAGCAATAATTTGCAGGGGATCCGTTTCTGCAATCCCGGTGCGCTTTCCACCAATATCTAGAGCAATTATCTTCGCCAATCTTATACTTTTGTACAATATTATCAATATAATGACAGATTACAAGAGTTTAATTGAAGAAGCTTGGGGAAACCGAGCTTTACTAAGTGAAAAAAAATACCTCAACGCTATTGAAGCAGTTATCGAAGACATAGATAAAGGCCGTTTGCGTTGTGCCGAGCCAACAAATGGCGGCTGGCAGGTTAATGAATGGGTAAAAAAAGCGGTGATACTCTATTTTCCTACTCGTAAAATGGAAGTATTTGAAGCGGGACCAATGGAGTTCCATGATAAAATACCACTGAAATCAAATTATAAGGAATTAGGTATTCGGGTAGTTCCCCATGCGGTAGCAAGATATGGTGCCTACATTTCGTCCGGTACTGTACTGATGCCTAGTTATGTGAATATTGGAGCCTATGTTGATGAAGGAACGATGGTAGACACTTGGGCGACAGTAGGCAGCTGTGCTCAGATTGGAAAAAATGTGCACCTATCCGGAGGCGTTGGTATCGGCGGTGTTTTAGAGCCGATACAAGCCAGTCCTGTCATTATTGAAGACAATTGCTTTATCGGCTCGCGCTCTATTGTAGTAGAAGGTATTCGCATTGAAACAGAAGCGGTGCTAGGAGCAAATGTTGTTTTAACCGCTTCCACCAAAATTATTGACGTTAGTGGTAAGGAGCCTAAGGAGATAAAAGGCTATATTCCTTCTCGTAGTGTCGTTATCCCGGGTAGCTATCCTAAAAAATTCCCCGCCGGAACCTACCAAGTTCCATGTGCACTAATTATTGGTAAAAGGAAGGAAAGCACCAATAAAAAAACCTCCTTAAACGAGGCTTTACGAGAATTTAGCGTGCCTGTTTAAGGATAAGGTTTTACAGATAAAAATACTGTTGATTAGCGAGTTAGCCAAGATATCGCTCTGCTTTTAAGTGATTACCAAATAGCTAGATTATGATTAAAATATGGTTAAGGCAGGTCGCTACCGGCAAGCAGCTGCGGCAGTGGTTTTAGCATATAGTCATTGGTGATATTAATGGCCTTTTAGTAACCTTATTACTAGCCGAAAAGGAGGCTCAAATCATTACCCGCCATCTTAATTTATACCCCCTTGATCATTTATTCGGAATAAGCAGTTGTCAAGTATCTAATCATTAATCACCAAAAACTTTAAAAGGGAGGAAGTCATTTTCTCCCTTTTTTTATGCCCGTAAAAATCAAGAAACTGAATATGAATCATGCGCAATTGTTGTGTTTTAAGAAGATATCCGTTTAAACGAAAAACATCTTTAAACTAAATTCACTCTCAAGTTTTGGGATTGATCCCTGAATATGTCAGTAACAAAGTTGTTTGTGAATACCAGCGACTTTGTTTGATTGACCGGAATAATAAAGGATAGATAATTGCCAAGGTAAAATCTGCAAAACTCTCTAGAACTTCCTAAAGCAATATTTCAAAATAAAATTAAAAAGAAATACCCAGCGCAAATAAATATTAAATTCGGCTTTTCACTTTCGCCATAATATGAATATCGACCAAGAAGCCCAAGAGTTTTTAAGCAGCACTAGTTTTATCAGCTATACTAGCAAGGAATATAGCCGTAAAGAAGTAACAAACCTTAAGGAGATTATTATCAGTCCTGAACATCAAGATCGTGTTAATTGGATAAACACCTACGGCTTTAACTACAAGAGCACCGTCAAATCTTTAGTACTCGCTAATGGACTAGATGATTTCCTGCTGAAATTAATTAACGACGATGAACATACAAACAAAGTTATTGAACTGGATAAGGTAGTTTTCTTTGCTGTTCGAGTTCTGGTGAAGGGCGATTCCGATTTAGCCTCCGAACAAATGATTTTCATTGCTTCCAATAATTTTGTTTGGAGTATTCAAGAAAAACCTGGTGATTACTTTGAGTGGATCAGAGAACGGCTGAAAAATAATCGCGGCATAAGTCGTAAGAAAAATGCTAGTTATTTACTCTTTCTTTTATTCGAATCTATCATTGATAACTATCTAGAGACTTATGGAAAGTATGAGGAGCAAAGCGATTTGTTGCTAAATGATACTGACATCAAACCTACTCCCGCTTTTACTGCCATGGTAGAACGACGAAAACAAGAACTCTTTAGTTTTAAAAAAGCAGCGAGTAGTTTGCGCAATACCATCGTTAAATTAGAAAAGGTAGGCCTATACCAGCAAAAGTCAAAATATTTTAGCGAGTTAAAGGAGCAAATAAATAATCATATTACGGATATTGACTTTGACCTTCAAGAGCTAGAAAGTAAAATTAACCTAATCTTCAGCATCCAAGGACATCGCCTTAACGAGGTAATGAAAACACTTACTATCCTCTCAGTAATATTTATTCCTCTCACCTTTTTGGCAGGTATTTATGGAATGAACTTTAAGAATATGCCAGAGCTGGAGGCTGAAAATGGCTATTTTATTCTTTTAGGGGTGATGCTCTCTATTAGCTTATTAATCATTTGGTATTTCTACAAAAAAAAGTGGTTTTAGGCATTACACCTAAAACCACTTAACATTAAATCGGTTTTCTTATTATTTTCTTATTAACTTCTTCTGTGCAAGCATTTCTCCCTCTCGGTAGATGCGTAGCTGGTAAAAACCCGCAGCTAAATCCGATACTGTCAAACTATTTCCCGTGGTTTTAGTAGAGCGAATAAGTTTACCTTGAGCATCAATAATCTCAATTAAATCTACCTCCGTGTTACATTTCCAAAACAAGTCCTGACCCGAATTTGGGTTTGGATAAATTTCAAAATTTAGGGACGTAAGTGCTTGTTCCTCTTGACCAATTCCTAAGGGATTGAGATGGAATTTATACATAGTATTCGGAAAAGAAGAGAACTGACGATTATAACCTCCCATAAAATACACTGTGTCGGCAATTATAAAAGACCCGGGTGCCCAAAGGCTTCTGCCCGGATGCGATGGTAATTGAGTCCAACTATCATTGCCAGCATCGTAGCGCCACATTTCACCAGTCGTCATAAAATTGTGATTATCGCCATCGCCACTTAAAACATATCCAAAGCCTTGGTTTGAAAACTGAGTTCCTGCCACACGCGCTTCTCCGGGAAAGTCAGTAAGGGTCATCCAAGTATTACCAACAGTATCCCACTTATACCAATCATCATAAATCACATTTCCACCGTGGCCCATTCCTGAAAAAACTTCATTGCCAATAGCAAATTGAAAAGGATGGTGACGAGAGTTCGCTGGAATATCTGGTAGTTGAGTCCAAGCATTAAGCTGGATATCATACATCCAGAAATCTTTTAAGTCGCCACTGTTATCATTACCTAAGCCCACATAAATTTTACCATCTGCAGCCATCATCGATGGGTGACGTCGGGCTTTACCTGGACAAGAAGCTAATTGAGTCCATTGACTTGTGAGAGGATCAAAGGACCATAGATCTTTAAAATACTGGCTACTAGATACTCCAAAACCAACATAGCCTAAGCCATTATAAGTGGTACCAATTGCATAAGACCTTAATCCTCCGGGAAAATCGGGAAGTGTCGCCCAGATATCCGCAACGGGGTCGTAGCGATAAAAATCATCGGTGAGTGCTCCGAAGCTACTTGTGCCCGTAACCATATACCCAAAACCGTTTAGGCCAAAAGTTACCGGATGATGACGCGGGCTTGGTATGGTGCCAGCAGTCTGCCACGACTGGGCGGATAGACTTGTGAATAAGCCGAGGCAAAGAGCCACAAGTACTGTTTGAATAATTTGTTTCTTCATGCAGATTTTAGGAATATGTATTTCAATATAAATACAATATTAATGTTTAAACGGCAATAAGCAAAATGCGCTTTGCCTAAAAACAACAAGTGGCAAATAGAATATACACAAAATAAAAAAATCAAGTCTGTATATATAGCACTAGAAAGGCAGCCGTAATTTTAAACAAAGGAGAATTTATCAGAGATCTTAATCGGTAGCTTTTTATACTTCCCTTCCTACTTCTAGTCGACAATCACCTTAAGTTCTAATCCATCCCAAGCGAGAGAGCGTTTTACCGGCAGGTCTTTTTCACAAAGCTTATGCAAACCCATTTGATGGCTGATATGTGTAAACCAGGCATTCTCTACTTTTAGATCATTGGCAATAATTAAAGCTTCATTTAAGCTGAAGTGCGAATGATGTTTCTCCTTACGAAGTGCGTTAATCACCATATTTTTAAGGCCTTGCAGCTTTAGTAATTCTGGCTTCGGGATGCTATTGGCATCGGTTATGTAAGCGCAGTCTCCAAAACGAAAGCAAGTTACAGGCAAACTACCATGTTGAAGGAATAATGGTGTTATAAGAATATCGCCAATGTAGAAATCTCCAGAAGGAATACGTTTAAAGCAAATCTGAGGAATACCCGGATAGTCGGAGTTTTTGAAAATATAGGAATATTGCTCGCGAATACGGATCTCTACTGCTTCACTGCAGTAAATTGGAATACTGTGTTTCTGAACGAAATTTATCGCGCGAAGATCATCAATACCCGCGGTATGGTCTTGATGTTGATGGGTGATAACCACTGCATCAATATCTTTAACCCCTGCCCTCAAAAGTTGGTAGCGCATGTCTGGACCGCTGTCAATCAATAGGATTGTTTTCGGAGACTGAACAATGGCCGAGCTTCGTAATCTTCGGTCCCGTAGGTCTAGCGAAGTGCACGTTTCGCATTCGCAACCAATCACCGGAACTCCTTGCGAGGTTCCGGATCCTAATATTTTCAAAGTTAATTCCACCGTCCAAAATTAGAGTAAATCTTTTAGGATGATAAGGATTTTTACGCCTTAAGAATCCTATTTTTGTTTATAATTAATAGTATTAACTCTGAAACATATGGAACGTCTCGTTCTTTCTACTGCTCAAAAGTCTCTCAAGGTAAACCTCAATGAAAATATCTATGGAACCTTTGCGGAGATTGGTGCTGGGCAAGAAGTAGTTCGTAACTTTTTTAGAGTGGGTGCTGCCTCGGGCACAGTTGCAAAAGCCATGAGCGCCTACGATAAAAAGTTCTCGGATGCAATTTATGGAGTTGAAGAAGCCGGTCGTTATGTTACCGAAGCGCGCTTGCGTAAAATGCTTGACCATGAATATGGCTTAATAGAAGAAAGACTAAATCGCGGACGCCAGCCACAAAGATGTTATTTTGCCTTTGCAAATACCATGGCTACGATAAACTTCACCCGTAAGTTTAAAGGTCATGGCTGGATGGGTATTCGTTTTCAATTAAACCCCGACCAGGAGCCTAATGATGTACTTTTTCATGTGCGCATGAGAGAAGAGGATGCCGCTTTACAACAGGAGACGATCGGGGTAATGGGGGTGAACCTTATCTATGGTGTTTTTAACGTTCGAAACAATCCCGAAGATTTATTAAAGTCGCTTTACGATAATATCGCGCGCTACAAAATGGAGATTGACATGATCCATTTTGAAGGACCTGAATTTGCAGATATTGACAATCGACTAATGTCATTACGACTCTTGCAATTTGGCATGACCGACGCGGTTATTTTTGGTCCAGAAGGAAACAACATCCTCCCTGCTGCCTTACTCTACAAGAAAAATATACTTACCGTAAGAGGTAGCTTCCGTCCTGTTACTAAGGTTAATATGGACATGATCAGCAAGGCTCGCAAGAGCTTTATGGAAGAACGAAAAGTAGATAAAGAGAAGATAATAGTACTTTTTGAAATCACGCTCAACAACCTTAAGGCAGAAGGTGAAATTGATGAGCAAGATTTCCTCGACAGAGCGGAGATTCTCTGTTCATTAGGCCAAACAGTGTTGATTTCAAATTATCAGCAATATTATAAATTGGTAGAGTATTTCTCTCGCTATACCGAAGAACGCATGGGGCTAATTATGGGCGTTAGTAATTTAAGAGAACTCTTCGATGGTCGCTATTACCGCGATTTAAAAGGAGGAATATTGGAGGCCTTTGGTATCTTATATTCTACTGATCTTAAACTCTACGTTTACCCTTATCAACCCAATCCTAAAGAAGAAATTCAAACGAGTGGAAGTTTGGATATTCACCCTCGTTTCAAGCCATTGTTCGAATTTCTCGTGAATAATCGCAGGATAAAAGATATTGAAGATTACGACCCAGACATTCTGCAAATATTCTCACGAGATATTTTAAAACGTATACGAAACGGAGAAGAAGGATGGGAAGTAGCCCTTCCTGAGTTAGTAGGACCAATGATTAAAGAAAAGAAGCTATTCGGATATCAAAAACAGATTAAAGAACTGAGCCAATAGGTTTAAATACTTTGGAGGAAATTGATTAGCAAATCGATTTCCTCTTTTTTACTGTCCTTGCCAAAGGAAACACGCAGGACACTATCTACATGCTGAGGATTTATCGCCGCTATAACATGAGAGCTTTGAAGGCTTCCCGAAGAACAAGCACTGCCGCCGGAAAGTGCGAAACCTTGTAAATCTAGATTAAACAGTAACATGCCGTTGTTATCTATTGCGGGAATGGAAATACTAGCAACAGTGTAAAGACTTTCATCTAAACTTCCGCTTAAACCATTCGTATAAGCCCGCGGTATTTTTTCTTCTAACTGCTGGAGAAAGTAGGACTTTATTTCTAAAATATGGCTGTGCTCTTGTTCCAAATTTGCATAGGCCATCGTCAGCGCTTTCGTCATAGCGCCCACTTGAAAAACATTCTCGGTCCCACCCCTTAAACCTCTTTGCTGTGCTCCTCCCATTATTAGAGCTTTGACCTTCAAGCCTTGAGAAACGTATAAAAAACCTACGGCTTTGGGCCCATGAAATTTATGTGCAGAGGCAGAGGCAAAGTCAATTGGTAAGTCGCCTAAATTCAAGGGGAAATGACCGACCGTCTGAACAGTATCGCTATGAAAGTAGGAATCATATTTATGAGCAAGGCTACCTATCTCAACTAAAGAATTAAGGTTACCTATCTCATTATTGCCGTGCATCAATGACACTAAAGCAGGGCCCTCTTTTTGCAGTTCTTGTTCCAATTCAGACAAGTCAATTGCTCCTTGCTCATCTACCGAAAGGATACTAAGCTCTGCCCCAAAAGCTTTTGACCATAATTCTGCCGCATGTAAAACAGCATGATGCTCAATAGCACTGGTGATGATTCGCTTTACTTTTAAATCCCGTAAGGCCATTACCAGCGCGGTATTATTCGCTTCGGAACCGCCCGAAGTAAATACAATCTCGGCACTTAAACAGCCCATAAGTTTTGCTATTTCCTTACGACTAGCTTCCAATATTACTTTAGCCTTGCGACCAAAGGAATGAACACTGGAAGGGTTTCCGTGCGAGCCTTTTAGTAGTTCAGCATAGTGATCAGCTACCTCCTGACGCATAGGCGTAGTAGCAGCATAATCGAAATAAATGGGTTTTTTTATCATAATGTAAACCAGGCGTCTATTAAGTCATCTGCGCCCATTTCCCGACTTTTATAAATAAATGTATTATTTCCTTTAGCATAATCATATTGGCTTAAGTAGTGATCGGCATGAGTCGCCACATGTTCAATCGCATCACAAATAGTTATCACATCTTGATCGCTAAAAGTGGGGTGAATCGATAAACGCACCCAACCTGGACGAGCAGAGAAATCACCAGAATCTACTTTACGACTCATTATATCGCTCGCCTCTGGATCTAAATGTAAAAGATAATGTCCATAGGTACCGGCGCAGCTGCAACCTCCACGAGATTGAATACCGAATAGATCATTCAGAAGCTGTACCACCAAATTATAGTGAATCCCCTCAATGTAGAAAGATATAGCTCCCAAACGATTTTTAATGTGACCGGCAAGAAGCACCATTCCTGGCACCTTCTCTAAACGTTCAAAAACATAGCTTAACAACTCCTGCTCACGTGCACGAATGGCTTTCACTGTCATTTTCTCCTTTAGTCTAATCGTTAGTGCGGCGCGCATAGTTTGCAGAAACCCGGGCGTGCCACCATCTTCCCTCGCCTCTATATCGCTAATATACTTGTGCCCTCCCCAAGGGTTGGTCCAAGTTACCGTTCCGCCACCGGGATGATCGGGGATCTTATTTGTGTAAAGTTTCGAGTTGAAAATCAATACCCCCGGAGTTCCCGGTCCTCCTAAAAACTTGTGAGGTGAGAAAAATATCGCATCTAAATAAGCTTCAGGCTTAGCCGCTGGATGCATGTCAATATCTACATAAGGCCCACCGCAGGCAAAGTCAACAAAACAATAACCTCCTGCTTTATGAATAATTTCTGCTACCTCATGATAAGGGGTAAAAACCCCCGTAACGTTACTGGCCGAAGTTATACTAGCAATTTTAAAAGGACGATCAGCATATTCTTCCAGCAGCTCTTTAAAGTGGTTTAAGTCCATCAAACCTTTCGGGCAAGGACGGATTTGCACCACCTCAGCAATTGTTTCTAACCAAGATGTTTGATTAGAATGATGTTCCATGTGACTAATAAATACTACCGGTCTTTCCTGCTTTTCAAGGGTGATACGGTCTGAAAATTGCTCTGGAATTTTAAAGCCTAAGATGCGTTGTAATTTAAGTACAGCGCCTGTCATACCGGTACCGGTTGGAATGAAAGCGTCATCTGCCGCTGCATTAACATGCTCTTTTATAATTCTTTTCGACTCGGCATAGGCGCGGGTCATCATCGCACCTGTATAAGAGGTTTCGGTATGGGTATTGGCCACTAAAGGGCCAAATTCCAACTTCATCTTATCCTCTATTGGCCCATAAAGCCTACCACTGGCAATCCAATCCGCATAAATAATCTTCTTCGGCCCATAAGGTCCGACGAACTCAGCATTGTAACCGATGACATTTTCTCTAAATTCTTGGAAATGTGCTTCCCATTTAGTGTGCGCTAGTTTTTGAGTGGTCGTGTTCATTGGCATTGCTTTAATTGGCCAGGGCTGCTAATTCGTTTATAAATCTCTCTCCTAAGCTATCCGCTACAGCTTGGGTTTTTCCTTCAGTATAAATGCGAATAATAGGTTCCGTATTCGATTTACGCATATGAACCCATTCATCGGCAAAGTCAATTTTTATTCCATCGATAGAACTTACCTCTTCGTTCTGATACTTCTCTGCAATACTCTTCAAAATACCATCTACATCCATCCCTGGTTCTAACTGTATTTTATTCTTACCCATAAAATAGCTTGGGTAGGAAGCACGCATTTCACTTAAAGTTTTTTCGCTAGTAGCAAGATGCGATAAAATTAAGGCAATACCCACTAGAGAGTCACGACCATAATGAAGGTCAGGTAAAATTACCCCTCCATTTCCTTCGCCACCTAAAACGGCATTACTCTCCTTCATTTTCGCTACTACATTTACCTCTCCTACCGCAGCAGCAGCATAATCTACCCCTCTTTGTTTCGCTAGGTCTCTTAGAGCACGGCTGCTGCTAAGATTACTAACAAGGTTGCCGCTTTTATGGTTTAACAAATAATCGGCAGCAACAACTAGTGTATATTCTTCACCAAACATTTCGCCATCTTCAGAAATCAAGGCCAAACGATCTACATCCGGGTCGACAACGATACCGATATCGCAAGATTTCTCCTTTACCACCTTCATAATATCTCCCAAGTGAGCTTTTAATGGTTCAGGATTATGAGGGAATTGGCCAGTGGGCTCACAGTATAATAGTTCTGTGCGCTTCACACCCAGTCTTTCTAAGAGCGGGGGAATAGAAATACCGCCGGTGGAGTTCACTGCATCTACGGCTACTTTCAAATCTGCCTTAGCGATTGCTTCAACATTTATATACGGTAAGGCCAAAATGGCATCAATATGTTTTTCAATCCCATCATTAAGACGAGTGGTTTTTCCTAATTTATGAACTTCAACAAAGTCATAATCTTCCGCGTCAATCATGCGCATTAACTCCTGTCCGTCTGCACCAGAAATAAATTCGCCTTTTTCATTTAAAAGCTTTAGAGCGTTCCACTCCACCGGATTATGAGAAGCGGTAAGAATAATTCCACCCTGCGCTTTTTCGAATACTACCACCATTTCCACGGTAGGAGTAGTCGATAAATCAAGGTCAATCACATCTATTCCGCAACCCACTAAAGTGTTCTGAACAAGATTTTGAATCATTGATCCACTAGGACGAGCATCGCGACCGATAACTACTTTAACCGGGCCATGGGGATTTTTACGTTTTATCCAGCTGCCATAAGCCGCTGCAAATTCCACCGCATCTAAGGGGCTTAGGTTTTCACCCTTCTTCCCTCCAATAGTGCCTCTTACTCCAGAAATAGATTTTATTAAGGTCATCTTAAATATTTGTAAGCAAAGATAATTATTAGCTTTACTCTAAACACTTAGAAAATAAGCTTGTTAATTAATTTGTAAAAAAGAGGGTATAAGGCTGTACCTTTGCTAGTAATAAAATGATACTTTTAAATTTCCAATGGTATTATATGTTTGAAGACGAAAACGAAGACGATTTTTTCAACCTGCTGGAGTTGGTAGATGACTTCAAACGGGATCAAGCTCAGGGGAAATCTACTTTTTATGACCTAGAAGAGTTTGAGGCGATTGCGGATTACTTTTATGAACTGGGGAAAATTAAGCAGGCGCTTGAAGTGGTTGAAATCGCTACGAGCCAGCATCCTTATGCTACCCACTTATGGTTTAAGAAAGTACAGTACCTAACTGCTTCAGATAATACCCAAGAAGCGAAAAATGCTCTTAAAGAACTAGAGCTTGTTTTACCGGAATCTTACGAGCTATTTATGGCACGTGCTGGTTTGTTTAGTAAAATTGGCAATCATCAAAAAGCTATTCAACAATACCGTCAAGCCCTAAACTTGGCCGAATACCCCGAGGATGTTTACCACCTTCTCGCCCTTGAGTATCAATTAACGGGAGCCTATGAAAAGGCTTTAAAGTATTTGAAGCAATCCTTAGAAATCTATCCCGATGATGAGATAGCAATATATAATATTGCCCTTTGTTATGACCTTCTCGATCAACAAGAGTCTGGTCGCGACTTTTTTCTGAAACTGGTTGATGAAAACCCCTTCGGTGAAGTTGCTTGGTATCACTTAGGAATTATTTATGCAAAAATAGAAGAGTATAATCTCGCTATCCGCGCTTTAGACTATGCCATCTTGATTGATGATTTCTTCTCCGCTGCCTACTACGAAAAAGCAAGAATATTAGAACTGTTGTTCCGCTTTCAAGAAGCTGCTGATACCTATAAGGATACCTTTGAGTTTGATGGCACCAGTGGTTACGCCTACTACAAGATGGGCATTTGTTATTTACAATTGCACAAGGAAAAGAAGGCGGAAAGTCATTTTTACAAAGCCATTAAAGAAGATTCCGATCTTGAGGAAGCTTATTACGAGCTCGCTTTGATGAAGGATGAATCTAAAGAATGGGATGAAGCAGTTTTTTTAATCAAAAAAGCGGTTGAACTTGATTTTGAAAATTGGAAATATCAGCAGGTTAGCGCCCTTATTCATCACCGAGCTGGTAAGCTTGATGAGGCGAGACTTATTTATGCAGAGTTAATAAAAAGCGGCTATTTCGAAAGCGATACATTCATCCAATTCTCTGAACTACTCAATGACCTTTGTGAATTTGAAGAGGCGCTAGAGGCGCTTGCCGATGGTATCAAGAAATTGCCCAGTGCCGCTTCATTATATTTTCATCTAGCGGGCTTCTTCTTTATCCAAGGAAGAGATGCTGAAGGTATCGTCCAATTGAAAGATGCACTGGAAATATTTCCCGAAGGAAAGATCTTTTTCCTAGATGTATTTCCCATTCTTATTGATCATCGCTTGGTCAATGAAATTCTAAATAATTTACCCAAAAGGTCCTAATACCCTCGTCGCAACATGCAAAGATTTTTCCTATTTCTAAAAGGCATAGCCATGGGGGCCGCCGACGTAGTTCCCGGTGTGAGCGGTGGTACAATCGCCTTTATCACCGGAATTTATGAAGAACTAATTGAAAGCATCAACCGAATTAACTTAGAGGCTCTTCGCACTTTAAGAAAAGAAGGATTTGCTAAAGCTTGGCAGTATATTAATGGCTGGTTCTTTGTTCCCTTATTTCTGGGGATTGGCGTATCGATTATATCCTTGGCAAAAGGTATTTCTTGGCTATTAGAAAATCAGCCCGTGCTCTTGTGGAGTTTCTTCTTTGGCTTAGTGTTCGCCAGTATTTTCTTTGTTGGTAAGCAAGTTAAAAAGTGGGGCCTTAGCCCAGCTCTCTCTTTTATTATTGGTGCTGCTATTGCCTATCTGGTAACCATTCTTCCCGCCTCAGGTGCTAATGATTCTTTGTGGTATATTTTCCTTAGCGGAAGTATCGCCATTTGCGCAATGATTTTACCAGGAATTTCGGGTTCCTTCATTTTAGTCCTTTTAGGCTCTTATTCGGTAGTTTTAAATGCCATCCATGAAAGGGAAATTAGCATTATACTTACCTTTGGTGCAGGGGCAATAATTGGGTTGCTTTCTTTTGCACGGCTTTTGAAAGTGATGTTTGCTAAATATCACGATATCACTATCGCCTTATTATCGGGCTTTCTTTTAGGTTCGTTAAATAAAATTTGGCCCTGGAAAAGGGTTGATGAAGTAATGATCAAGCATGCGGGTGAAGCCAATGAAAAAGTGATGCCACTGATAGAAAAAGTTGTTTTGCCTGCTGACTTCAGCACCCCAATTATTGAAGGCCTTAATGTTGTTGGTCAAAATCCAGCCGATGCAGAACTTCTCCCTGCGATTGGTTTAGCCATTGCCGGAGCCTCTCTAATTTTCATCCTAGAAAAATTGGGAAGTAAGAAACCCAAAGAAGCTTAAATAATGCACTTTGGCTTAGTAGGAAAAAGTTTAGGTCACTCTTTTTCTAAGGCCTATTTCCAAGAAAAATTCGAGCATTTAAGGCTTCCCTACGATTATTCAAATTGCGAACTAGCAAGTATTGATGCGTTCCCAAAGCTTTTGGCAGCAAAGGAATGGGCGGGCTTTAACGTTACCATTCCATACAAGGAAGACATTCTATCCTTTGTAGATGAAGTTAGCCCTGAGGTTCTTAGTATTGGTGCTGCCAATGTTATCAAAGTTCACAAGCAAAAATTATGCGCTTATAATACAGATCATATAGGTTTCCGTAAAGACTTAGAGGATTTCCTAAAAAATGAAAAGCCAGAGAAGGCTTTAGTACTTGGCAGTGGTGGTGCGTCCAAAGCTATTATTTATGCGCTTACGCAGATGCAGATAGAAACCCAATTGGTGGGCAGAGTAGAGCGTCTCGACAAATGGGACTACCAAAAAGCATCGCAACATTTACAAGACTTTTCACTAGTAATAAATTGCAGTCCTATCGGGACTTTTCCAAACATTGAGGAAAAGCCTCCTCTATTACTTCCTAATACTATGAAAGGTCATTTTGTTTACGACCTTATTTACAACCCCGCCGAAACGCAATTCTTAAAAGACGCTCGAGAGAAAGGTGCGCAAACACGAAATGGTAGGCTAATGCTAGACTATCAGGCAGAAGCATCTTGGGATATTTGGACTAGGCCTTAAGCCCAGCCTTCCTCGCTCGCCAAAAGGCTAAGGCACTAATTAGTATCAAAGCCAAAACCGCATAATAAACCCATTCCGGGATTGGCACTGGATCACCAGCAGCATAAGAATGTAGGCCTGAGAGATAATAGTTTACCCCAAAATAGGTCATAATAATGGAGCTTAAACCAAACAAAGTGGCAAAATTATAGGCAAATAAACCCGATATTTTAGGCACCAGTCGCATGTGCAGAATAAAGGCATAAACTAATATACTCACCAATGCCCACGTCTCTTTCGCATCCCATCCCCAATAGCGCCCCCAAGATTCGTTGGCCCAAACGCCACCCAAATAGGTACCTACGCTAAGCATAAACAAGCCACCTATTAAAGTCATTTCGCTGATATAAGACATCTCTCGAATAATGGCTCGCAAGCTCTTGAAATTTGCGGCTTTTAAGAAGATCATTAAAAGCAAATTGATCAGTCCAATGATCGCTCCAAGCATCAAAAAGCCATAGCTGCCCGCTTCTAAGGAAACATGAATAGTTAACCAATAGGACTTCAAAACCGGTACCAAAGGCGTGATTTCTGGATTGAGATAACTTAACATGGCAATCAGTAAAACTACTCCCGCCAAAATATTCGTTGCCGCCATTGCACCAGGAGATTTACGACTAAATAAAATTCCTGCCAAAGTACTCGTCCAGGCAATGTAAATCATTGATTCGTAACCATTACTCCAAGGAGCTCTTTCGCTTACATACCATCTTAAACCCAAACCCAGAGTATGCATGGCAAATGCTGAGACCAGAATGATCACCAGAATCAATTGTGCCTTGGATAAAGCCCAATTGGGTTTAAACACTCCGATAAAAAGCAGTACCAAGAAAGTTAATCCTAAAAGACTATAAACTGCTGCCAAACGATTAAAGATCTTGGACTTGTTCAGCCAAATCTCAGCATTTTGTTGATTTTCACTCGGAACCACATCTTTACCCTGCTCCTGCTGAAATTCTTTCAATGCCTTCACTAGTGCATTTGCCTCAGCAAAATTATCTGTTCTTAAGGCGCTTCGATAAGCTCGGAAGAACTTTTCAGCTACTGGGCTTTCTTTGCCATGGCTGGCTACCCATTTATTATTTGGATCATCTAGTAAAGGAACTAAGCGCAATAAGTACCCCGAAAGAAGCATGTTTACAATGTTCACTCTTTCGTCTGCATTGATTAATGCCTTATCGAAAGTAGTTCTTTCCGCTCCTGCCTTAGCATTTGCTTCCTGAATTTCAACAGACAATCTATAGGAGCCATCCTTTTTAAAGAAATCGCGATAAGCAGCGTGCTTTGCTCCTGCTATCCCAAGATATTCCGCCAATCGCCCTTCTTTATCAAGTTTTATGAAAGGCGTACCATACCAATCTTCATTATTGGCAAAGAGAGAGAGTATAACTTGATCTGCATTTTGTGCGCCAAAGCTTTCACTGCCATAAACCTTGCGCATAACCTCACGGCTAAGCGTATGAACAGGCTTCATTCTACCTTGCACATCTTGAACTATCAGTCTACTGAAAAGATCGCTATGCTCTTTATTAATGATCGGAACAGTCGGACTTAAGGCTTCTTGCGCCTGAATACTTGAAAGCGATAGAGGACCAATTAAGAAGCCAATTAGCACTAGTGTTCTAGCTGCTCGTAATTTTTTAATCTTCTGTGAGAGCTCGTAGAAATACGTTTTTCGACTTACCAAAGTTAGAATCATACCCAGTGTTAATAAGGCATATCCTATATAAGAAATCCAGGTTCCCCAAAAATCGTTGTTTACACTAAGATAGGTTCCCTGCTCATCTCGATCATAAGATGATTGGAAAAAACGGTAACCACGGTAATCTAAAATGTGATTCATGAAAATGCGGTAGTCGCTATAATAGCTTAATTCGTCATCAATAATTTTAACATCGCTAGCAAAAGATGCCGGACTATTTGTCCCGGGGTAGCGTTCCATTTCAAATTTATCCAACTTTAAGCTAAAAGGAAGTTCCATCACTTTTGCGCCGTAAGCTACCGATACACCAAAAGCATTATTCCCAAATTTCTCCCCTTTGCTAATTACTCCTTTCTGGCCAATTATATAGGCTTTCTCTTTTTCTCCATTAATAGTCACTTCCATACCAAGTGCTACTCTGCTAGAATTGGTGATTTTTGCTTCACCTCCTACAATAGTCTCTTTGACAGATTTCTGGAAATCGGCAAAAACAAAAGGAACGGAACCCTTGCTATATAAGGATAGCATTTTCAAAGGATATGCAATGCCCTCTATTGGAATTAGGCTATCAATTTCTTGCGTAGCCATGGTCATTTGTGTCATCAGCTGGTCGCTGGAAATCCGAAGCTCATCATCGCTATAAAATAAATTTACTTGCTGAGGCTTAAAGGTATTAGTAAAGTTAAAAGCTTGTCCTCCAATAATCCTACTTTCACCAAAAGCCAGTAGATATTCCTTTCTACCGCCTTCTCCCGACATCACAATTTTAAGAAGATTATGACCATTGGCATCCTCCACTAATTCCCTTTGAGGGTTTGGTATAAATTCTTTGAGATTTACCTTTACAACATCGTTTCCAATTTGATATTCCTTTTCAAAATGATTTTCACCTAGAGATGTAAAAAGCACAGGTTCATCAACTTCATACTCTTGACCGTTCTTATAGAACTTAAAGTTCAGATGGGTTTTTGCGCTTAGAAAGGTGTTAGACTGTTCATCTTGTCTAATTCCCATCATCCCTTCAAAACCCATGTAACGGGTAAGTCCTGCGCCAATAATTATAATTACCATGGCCATGTGAAAGAGGAGCAAAGACCATCGCTTTCTTTGCACAAAGCGATAGTGAATTGTATTGCGAATTAGCGTCCCCGAAAAAAGTACTAACAAAACTTCAAACCAAGTTGCCTGATACACGGTTTTTTGAGCGGCATCTGTTCCAAAATCATTCTCAATAAAAGTAGCCGCGCCAATCGCGATTGCAAAAGCAAGTAGATAGACTAAAGCTGCCTTCTCATTGAAGAAACTCGACCAAAGTTTAAGCAAAGGTGAGCTAGTTGTTTTCTTCATCATGGAACCAAGGTGGCATTTTCAATAATTAAATCATAGCGATAACCCGCACCAAAATCGCGGTCTAAGACTAAGGTTCCTTTTATAGTAACAATATGCCCGGCAGGAACACCTTCTTGAGAAGTGGCTACTAAGTCGAAGTCATCGAAACTTCCATCTTTTAAATGCAGCCAGTTGCGATCCATAATCGCCGGATTCACCTTCACAACTTTAGCGGTAATCTGTATCTCCTTATTTGCGTACTTCTCGGAATTAGCAACAAGGTCCTTAATTTTAATGGATCCTTTATGTTCGTAGTCAGATTCTGATATTGGACTTTGTTGCTGAATGCCCACCAGCTTATCAATACTAGAAGCCGCTGCCTTGGAGTTATTGATTGATTTTAGATCTGATACCAAGTAGATTCGGTCGAAACTGCGGTTAAACTCAGTACTGAAGTAATCGGTCTTGTACAAACCATCACTATAGGTATAGCTTTCATCTACCACATATCTACCTTTAATAGTAGCAATCCAGTATTCATCCTTATCCTCACTCACTTTTACATAGGAGTAGCGATCACTTTCCAAAATCTCATTTATAACTACTCGGTGTTCTACTTTGGTAGAGGAGCTTTTTGTCGCATTATTGTTAAAAATAGACTTGGCCGCTTTTTCGGCTTCAGACCTTGTAGTCTCTTCAATTTTCACCGGACCGTTAGAACAGGCCATCATTGCTGCCACTAAAATAAAGTTCACAAAACTTTCCTTCTTCATCTTAAAATTTAAATCTTTTACTCAATCGTAAATTCACTCTATAACTCGTCTGTTGTCCGGAAGTAGACAATTCTCCAAGGCCACCTAAATCCCATCCACCTTTAAGGCGATAACTAAGCTCAGCGCCATAATATACTTGTGCCGGCACCACAATTTCGCGATTTATATAGAGGTAGCTAAGGTAGCGGTAATAAATGGCGCCATATATTTTACCTCCTCCAAAATAACGAGAATAGCGAGCAGAATTCACTTCACTACGGAGGTAAATAGAACTGTTTAAATTAAAGCGATAACTAATGGTTCCGCCAATCCATGGCAACCGATTATAACTGATGTAGCCTTGTAGGTTTTCAGCTTGTTTTCCTGCACTCTGCTGAAAGCGAGAATTGTAACTCAAACCTAAATTTGTCCGCTTCGCTATGCGAAAATTAGAGCGAACTCTCAGGCCTTGTCTAGCTTCCTGATTGGCTAACAAACGCTCTACCTCATTATCATAGGCCTCAAAAAATATTATCTGTCTTCTGGTATCATAGGATCCAAAAAGACTCCACCAATCAGCTATTT
Source organism: Roseivirga sp. (assembly GCA_051277025.1). Classification (GTDB taxonomy): domain Bacteria; phylum Bacteroidota; class Bacteroidia; order Flavobacteriales; family Schleiferiaceae; genus Croceimicrobium. The sequence continues at coordinate 21,438 of JBNMPT010000011.1, forward strand.
TAAAGCGACTAGACCAATACATTGAACTAAGCTGTAAGCCAGTTTTCGCTGTTGCGGTATCAAAATTCTCATATAAATCTACTTCCGTAGATGCAAAAATATTGAGGCGACTACCAATTTGATTATTAGTTTGCAAATAAACAAAACGACGGTCAATAGCACCCTGATTGCGTTGCTCCAAAAAACCCGCTGTTAACTGGCTACGCAATTTCTTTCCTCCAATTTCATATCCTAAATAAGCCCCATATTGGAATAGCTTGCTATTAAGGCCAAAATTTTGATAGTCGGGACGAAACCCTGCTAAAGCTCCGACGTAAAAGCCCTTGTGAGTATATTCCCCTTGCAAGCCATCGATAGCACCTAAGGAAGATGCCTTGCGATTTATCTTTCGGCCGATGCTTAATTGTAAATTGTCTTTCTTATAGTTTAAGGCAAGATTATAAACATTAAATCGGCGTTCATAGCCATTAAAATCATCGTAAAGTCTAAGATTCTCATGGTAGTTAAAATAGCTTTCTAAAGAGAAATTACTCTCGGCTATCTGATCCATATTAAAAGACACTCTTCCTACCAATCGACTGTTTCCTCGATTGCCATTATCGGGGGTAAATACCGTATAACTCGCAGCACTAAAACGCCCATAAATGCGCTCCTTAGTTTGCAATTCGGTTTTACGTTCTGGCTTTACGTTTTCACTGAGCTTTTTAGCTTCGCTAATTTCAATATCCTTAATTTTCTTTCGTTCCTCCCTTTTGCTTAACACTTTTTTAAAGTAGAAACTCTGCCCTTTAATTAAGGAACAGTCACCAATTTGTTTCGCTATACAGGATATTGAAGACTTGTTACTCACCACCAAACAAGCTTGCTCTCTGCCATTCTCCTCCTGATAAAACAGTGTATCGCCTATTTCAATAAATCGAGTTTCTTGAAATCTCACATATATGTTATCACCCGAGATAAAGCTCAGCTCACCTTGTATTAATTCTTGTGAGAAGAGGCTCAGACTAAATAAAAGACAGGATAAGGTGATTAGCTTTTTCATGGTTAATCTTCCTCTCCGGTTGGATGACAACTATAACAAGCATTGCTCTCAAAGCGATAACCTCCTACTCCACTGTGCTCATCGCGCATTTCTGACTCGTTGCTGTGTTCGTGGCAGTCGATGCAACTAAACAAAGTATAATTAGCAGAATTGGTATGACATTCCGTACATGAATTCCACACAGCTTGATGGTTTCCTGAGTAAATCGGAAAATGGTTATCATCGTGTTGATTATAACCTGCAGGTGACCACCCCGGACTTAAACTATGACAAAGAGTACAATCTGTTGTGAAACCTGATACACGATGATCAGGATTTGAGGTGCTATTAAAATCTTCGAGATGACAAGAAGCGCAGGCTGAAGAAATATCTGCGTAATTAGTAGATTGATGGCATTGCGCGCAATCTAAATTAGAGTGGCCTTGCACCAAGGGAAAGAAGTAGTGAAAATTATCACCGGCCCAGTCTTGGGAAATTGGCTCATGACATTGAACACAATCCATTCCAAAGCCAGAAGCCAAGTGGTCGGGCTCCTTTGCGCTAAGGTAGTCTTCACGATGACAGTCTATACACTCGCTACCTAGCCTACTAAAAGACAAGTTATTAGCTCCAA
>JBNMPT010000012.1:0-23075 GCA_051277025.1 Roseivirga sp.
CTTTGCATATTGAGGATGCTTTGATATTGTTCTAGCATAAATACCTGACTTTGTTCTAAATCGCTGCGCCACGATGCTAAGAATTCAGGCAGTGGAATAGCAGCACTAAAGCGGTATAGTAAGTCGCTTAGGGCTCCCATGCTATAACTGGCAATAGCGAGAAGGATAATAATTAGCCAAACGGGTCGGGTGAAATTCTTTAAGCCTAAAAGTTCTTCGGGGTGATAGCTAAGCATCTGTGCACCAGCAATTGCAGGAAAGAAAAAGGTGCCTACCGTAGCAAAGCCTTGCACTAGCTTAAAAACGTCTCGGTGTCCATCTCCCGGCGTGTTTAAAAATGAGCTTACTTCCGTATAATTGAAATCGTAGACAATCATTGCCAATCCCAAGCCGATGCTCGAAAACAGAATGGATCCGAATAGGGCTAATGCGAATAAGCTAAGCAACTGTTGAGCTAAACTGCTCTGCGCTAAAATTCCTTTCATCATACGGTCGTTTCCTTTAATCCAAATCCGATGTAAATTTATAGGTTCAGATTTTTATACAGAACTATAAACAAGACGTTTTTATTAAAGTTTAGCGGTCTAAGTCTAGCGGAAACCAAGCCGATCTATCTAATTCTATTGATAAGCCGCTCTTTCCTTATTGCCCTCTTTTTGTATACGTGATCTGATCCCTGAATAGCCTCTCGCAATCAGGTTTTTTGTAATTTTGTACAATTGATAAAAATTCCGACAGTGGTTAAGATTGGAGAAGTAGAAGTTGGCGAATTCCCGTTATTATTAGCACCTATGGAAGATGTGAGTGATCCTCCCTTCCGTGCTTTGTGTAAAGAAAATGGCGCTGACCTTATGTATACGGAGTTTATATCTTCGGAAGGACTAATTCGTGACGCGGCTAAAAGCGTGCAGAAACTAGATTTTTTCGAGTATGAGCGTCCCTTGGGTATTCAGATATTCGGGAATGAAATTGAGTCTATGCGTCAGGCGGCCGCGATAACCGAAGAGGCAAATCCAGATATCATCGATATTAATTACGGTTGCCCAGTTAAAAAGGTAGCCTGTAAAGGTGCGGGTGCAGGTATTTTGCTGGATATCCCCAAAATGGTGGAGATGACCAGGGAAATTGTGAACCGGGTAGATAAGCCAGTTACCGTGAAAACCCGTTTGGGCTGGGATGAGAACACTCAGTATATTGTGGAAGTAGCCGAGCGTTTGCAAGATGTTGGTATTAAGGCTATCTCCATTCATGGGCGCACGCGCAAGCAGATGTATAAAGGAGAGGCAGACTGGACCTTAATTGAAGCCGTGAAAAACAATCCCCGTATCCACATTCCAGTTTTTGGAAATGGCGATATAGATAGCCCCCAAAAGGCGCTAGAAATGAAAAACCGTTACGGGGTTGATGGTATTATGATCGGACGCGCGAGTATTGGTTATCCTTGGATTTTTAAGGAGATTAAACACTTTATGGCAACGGGTGAGATGCTTCCTTCACCTAGTTTACAAGAGCGAGTGGATGCTTGTCGTCGTCACTTTGAGATGGCGGTAGAATGGAAAGGGGAACGCCTAGGGATAAATGAAACGCGCCGTCATTATACCAATTACTTTAAGGGAATAACTAACTTTAAAGATTACCGGATACAATTAGTAACGGCCGATTATGCGGTAGATGTTTATCGTATTCTTGCTGAGATAGAAAATCAATTTGCAGATGCAGATATGGTGCATCCTTATTAAGGATAGCGCAGCAAAGATGGCTTTGTAAGAAAAAATTGCCCTTTGCAGAGATAAGTTTATAGAAAAAGCGCAAGCCTAAACCACTTGCGCTTTTTTTAGTTTCTCTTTATTCCTTAGTCCTTTGATAGTAAGTGATAATACTGGCCTTTGCCAAAGTGTTATTCCAAAGATAGTAGCCCACTACCGCGGGATTGGTGTTTTCTGTTAATCCAAGCTTAGCTGTTTTTAAGGCATGAACGGTTATTATATATTGATGTAAACCATGCCCTTCAGGCGGGCAAGGTCCGCCATAACCACTAGTTCCATAATCGGTAATACTTTGAATAAGGCCCTCAGCGGTCAGCTGCAGTTCCGTATTTCCTGCGCCAGATACTAATTCCTTGGTGTTTACTGGAATATCAAATACCAGCCAATGCCACCAGCCACTGCCAGTAGGAGCATCTGGGTCGTACATGGTTACAGCAAAGCTTTTGGTTCCTTCCGGAGCATTTTTCCATGATAACTGTGGAGATATATTTTCTCCGCTACAGCCAAAGCCATTAAACTCTTGATTAATGGTCGCCTCTCCACCTAAATCGTCACTAAACAGGGTAAAGGTGTTTTGGGCAAAAACGGTACTCGATAAAATCAATAGTAGGCCTAATATGCTCTGCGATTTTTTCATAATATTTGTTTTAATTAGAAATACAAATCTAGTCACGCTAAGATGGCTAAGGGCTTTGATTTAGTTCAAAAAGTATTGATGAAAGTTCAACTTGATTGATACTGCTTTGGAGTCATACCAAACTTGACCTTAAAGCCTTGAATGAAATTTGAGAGACTCTCATAGCCGATTTCCTCATAAATATCGGATGGCCGTTTTGACTTATTCTTTAGTAGAAAAGCGGAATGTTCCAGTCTTTTATCTTGAAACCATTTACTCGGCGAACGGTGGAAGTGTTTTTCAAATTCTCTTTTGAAGGTTGACACACTCATGTTCGATAAAAATGAAAGTTCCTTAATAGTGAGCTTGTTTAATTTGTTGCTTTCAATTAATTGAATGAATTTTTGATTTTTATTGTCACTGTTACTGATTAGCGAATAAAGAAAATCAACACCTTTAACTTCAATTAGATAGAGCATTATCTCATCAAACTTGGCATTCAAAATATTTGTTTGAATAGACTTTGGTAATTTAGAGATGGTTAAAATGCTTTTTACAAATAGGTTTATAAATGAGTCATAATCAAAGGAGTAAGTAGAAAAATAGCTATTGTGCTCACTGGGCTGAACAGCAAATCTCCTGATAAAACTTAATACATCTTCCTTAGAGAAGAAGAATAAAACACTGCGATAATGCTCTTGAATGCTGGAAAGCTTTTCGGTCATTAAACAATGCCCAGATTTCATTAATAGAAATTGAGTTTTATCGATTGAGTAGGAGCGATTATCAAAAAAAACCTCCTTCTTTCCTTCTTGGAGAAAACTAAAAGTGTTTTTATTGAGGACGATTTGTTGTTTGGAAATCTCCAAGGTGCTTTCGTAATCATATACCGCAATGGAAAGAGATGGATTCAAGCCTAATTCATCTGGTAGGGTGATGGTTTTCATTGAGTTTTGATTATCTCGGATTTTTTGATTTTGGTCAAAGTCATTTATAAGCGTGGCCATGCAAGATAAAGAATGTTAGAAGCGCGGTGAAATTGATCTTTATTTGGCAGACAAATGGCAGACAGAAGCACGGTGGATCCTTGGAGAAGTTCGCGGCTGAGGTAAATGAAATCTGTCTCTTTATAATTTCAGCCTCACTTCTTCAATGTGCTGCTTATTTTGAGTGGATAATTCAAAAAGAGTAAGCAATAATACTTCGGTTTTCTGGAACTTAATAAGGTGCAGAGATAAAATATTATTGAGTACGCAGTAGCTTTAGATCTAGCCTGCGAGACGTAATACCTGAGGTGAGAGCGCCTAAAGCAAAGACGGTGATAAGAACGATGACCACATCACTAAACTTTAAGCTTACCGGATAGGCGTCTACTATATAACCTTCCCCTACGGAGATAAGATTAAAGTGTTCCTGCGCCAAGACAAAGGCACTTCCTAAAAGTATTCCTGCTAGTCCACCGTAGGCGCTAATAATGAGCCCTAAGCGCAGAAATATTCTTCTTAATTCACCAATAGGAGTACCCATTGCCCAAAGGGTATAAAGATTTTTACGCTTCTCAAAAGTGAGCATAGCCAAGCTTCCTGCAATGGTGAAGGTGGCAATACAAAGAATTAGGGCAAAGATTAAAAAGGTAAAAAGTCCTTCTGTTTTCATTACTTTAAGAAAGGCGGATTGTTGCTGGTCGCGGTTTTCAATCTTAAAAGTGGCTCCCAGCAGCAGGCCTAGCTGTTCTTGCAAATCATCAACATTGTCATAGTCATTAAGCTTAAGTTCAATCGCACTGAGTTTATTCGGTCGGTTTAAAATTCTTTGCGCGAAAGAAAGACTGACTAAGAAGTATTTTTCATCAAAATCGGGTTGAATAGAAAAAACACCGAGGGGGTAAATTTTCTCGCTTTGAAACTGCTCACTGGGATTTAGTGGGTTTGCACTATGCGTGGGGACAAAAACGTTTATTGCTTCTTGGAAATCACTGCGGCTAAATCCTAGATAGTAGGCAACCCCAGCGCCGAGCAAGGCTGGTTCTACCGTGAGATCTTGATCAATACGGTAATCCCCATAAATCAACTTGTTCTTAATGTTATTAATGTAGGTGAAAACAGTGTCTACTCCTTTAAGGGTCGCAATGTGTTCTCTATCGCGGAAGCTAAGCAGGGCTTTTTCTTCTACTATCTGAGAATAATATGCGATGCCATCTATTTCCTCTAGTTTACTAATTACACTATCCGCATTAAAATACTTTCCTCGTTCCGCGGTAATTTTTAAATCGGGATCAAAATCTTGGTAAAAACCCCGCACTAAATTTTCTAAGCCATTAAAGGCACTTAAAACAATAATAAGGGCCGCACTTCCCACTAAAATACCAGCCAAGGAAATCCCTGTGATGATGTTAACAGCATTGCTACTGTTTTTAGAAAAGAAATAACGGCGCGCTATATAATTGCCTAGTCTCATTTTATGGGACTTTCGCCGCCATTTTTTAGAATACGCTCTATTTCTGCCTCTCTATCTAGGGCTTCATCAATGTAGAAATACAATTCAGGCATCTTGCGCAAGCGGCCCTTCATTTTGCGTACTAATTGATTTTTAATGCTGGCTTTTTCTTCGCTTACATAATCTAAAATTTCATTCTTATCCTTTACAGGGAAGAGACTGATGTTGATACGAGCGATTGAAAGATCAGCACTAACGCGTACCGAGCTTACCGTAAAAAGTACTCCTGGAAATTTGTTCTGTGCAAATTCACGGAAAATTTCAGCCATATCTTTTTGAATCTGGCTTTCTACTTTTTGTAGTCTATTTGAATCCATGTGGCAAAATTACGAAAGCTTAATGGCTATATTCTATTTCAAAGGATTTATAAAATTTGCTGGGGCAGCTAGCGGAGACTATTTCTATCACAGCCGATTGAGGTGGGCCTTTTACGCACCAACGTTTTAATTGCTCAATTTGGCGCAGGCTTCCTTCCGCTACTATTTCTACGCTGCCATCGGTTTTATTTCGTACCCAACCAAAAAGCCCGAGCTTATCGGCTTCTATCTTGGTGCTTTTGCGATAAAACACGCCTTGTACTTTTCCGTATACGCGGATTAGCTCTGCTTGAGGATCATTCATTTATCAAATTTTGCAAGAAGAATAGGGAAGAGAAATAATTGACTTACTAAGGCCGCAACGATCGATATACTGGTTAAAATCCCGAAATAGAGTACCGTCTTTAATTCGCCAAAAAGCATAAGAAAATAACCAGCAAACAAAACAGTAGAGGTTAAAATAATGGCCTTCCCCACGTGACTAATAGTAGCACGGCGGGCATGAACGGCACTGCGGCCTTTGTTTTTCAAGCGTCGGTAATGATAGGCAAAATGCATAGTGTCGTCTATCGAAAAGCTTAAAACGATACTGGCAATAGCAGCGGTAGCGGTATCCAAGTTTATTCCGAAAAAGCCCATGCAGCCCAGCATACTAATAATGGGGAAGAAATTAGGGATCAAACTTAAGAGGGCCAGTTTTACGTCGCGTAGGAAAGCAACTAATAAGATAAAAATAAGTAGCACGGCCAAGGAAAAGCTTTTTACCTGACTTTCGGTAACGTAATTAACAATACCAGCATACAGGCTTTGGTAGCCACTGGCTTCTATTTTCGCTATTCCCTTAAAATTACGGTCGCCTACCTTTTGAATACTGTCCATTATGACCGCCAGCTCGCCGGCGGTTACAATTTCTCCGGCAATACTAATTCTTGCCATCTGATGGTCTGCGCGCGAGAAATTCCGCATCAACTGGGGATGGAGGATCTCCGAATATTCGCTTACCTTTTTTATTATTCCCTTCTTCTTAAAACCACGTCGCCATTCTTCTTGATAACGCTCCTTAAAGGCCGCGCGGTAGATGTCATGTACCCCGTTAACCGAACCAATGAAAGGCTTTTCCTGCAAATCTTCCTCAAATTTTTGCATGGCGCTTAAAATTTCTGGGCTATTGGTTTTTAGTCCTTCCTCTACCGTAAGTAGATATTCTAAAGGCATATAAGGCCCCACCAGTCTTTTAATATTAGTATTATCCTGCTGTACCCAATGATCGTTTGGTAGGTAAGCGAGGCTGTCGGTGTCTACTTTAATGGTGGAAACACCAATTAAGGCCAACAGGCTTAAGCCTCCAAAGGCGGCAAGTAATTGTTTAGGATGATCTTCTCCTACTTTTAGAATTGCGAGAAGTTGACGCTTGCTTACTAACGATCGCGTGTGAACTCGTCTTGCAGGCGCCAAAAGAAGCACCGCAAAGAGAAAGGAAAAAAGTAAGCCCAATGCAATTCCCAAGGCGGTGTAAATCCCAAAACTAACGAGGATTTTCACCGGACTGATGCTTAATGAAATAAAGCCCGCCATGGTAGTGAGGCTGGTAAAGAGACAGGGCCACCAAACTGTTTTTAAGGCGCGAAGCTTGTCTTCTAATTTATCTTCTTTGCGAGCTAGATTTTGATATTCATTGAGAATATGCATCACATCCATTACACATAGGAGAATGATAATGGCGGGAATAAGAGTGCTTAATAGGTTTAATTGATAGCCCATGGCGCCGTAAATACCCAGAGTGAAATAGGTAGAGAAAAGAATAGTAGCAAGGGCCAGCAGAACATAACGGATATTCCTGTAGATGACTAAGAGCACAATAAACATGAGCAAATACCCCACTAGTAGAAAGCGGCTAAACTCTTTTTCAGAAAGCTCATTCAAAGCTTCAAAGATCACTCCTACACCACCAAAGTAGGAGTGCTCATCATTTAAATACTCATCTGCAGAAGCGTAAAGATCATTTAGTATTGCCTTGCGTTTAAGACCAAAATTGGGACTGTTTTTAAGATAGATTATAAACTTAGCGGCGCTGAGGTCGCTCGTGAAAAACTGCTCTTTTAAATACGGATAGCGCTCAAGTTTTAGCTGCAGTTCTTCTTTGCTATTCGTTTCATTTAGTAAAGGGCTGGCAAGTGGGAAACCGTTTTTTAAACTGGGAATGATTGCATTATGGGCACTAAAAACTTGCGCTACATCGGGATGATTTTCGCATGCTTCCGCAAAGTTTTTTAAGGCTGCTATATTTTCTTCCTCAAGTAGTTCCGTGCTTGGCTCAAAGAGGACAATTACAATTTCATCATTGCCAAAGTTTTCAAGAAAACGATGGTAAGATTCCAAAGCCGGATCACCTTCTATAAACCAGCCGGTCAGGCTATTGTCTACCTGTACGGCTTTGCGAAGATGGGGGAAAAGGAAGTAAGCGCCGACCAATAGAAGGAGTAATATTGGATAGCGAAGGTAGTGGAGTAGTCTCATTATTAATTCATTACTCTACGAATAGCACTGTAAACGGCAGGGCCAAAAGGAGGGTATTTCCGCCTCAGGTCGAACCAGCTGGCACTTTTCATAATAGCTTTTTGGTGACTAAAAGTGTTAAAACCAAACTTCCCGTGGTAATTTCCCATGCCACTATTTCCGGTTCCTCCAAAAGGTAGGTTGGGGTTAGCAAGATGAAGAACGGTATTATTGATCGCTCCGCCACCAAAAGCGATTTTAGTACTAAGGTGTTCGATGAGCTTTTTGTTTTCACTAAAATGATAGAAAGCGAGAGGATTGGGGTTTTTAGCAATTATCTGTTCAATATCAGCGTGGAAATCAAAGGGTATTACGGGTAAGATCGGTCCAAATATTTCCTCGTGTAAAAGCGCCGAATCTTCTTGTGGGTCAAGCACAATGGTTGGGGCGATTTTCCAACTAGCCCTATCGTACTCTCCGCCGAAATAAACGTCTTCATTCTTCAAATAGGACACCAAACGGTCAAAATGCGCTTCATTGATTATTCGTCCATAGTCGGGGCTTTCGAAAGGATTGTCTCCGTAGAAATCTTTAATCGTCTCTTTAAGTTGACTTAAAAATTCATTCAGAATACTTCTTTCTACCAGCAAGTAGTCGGGTGCTACGCAGGTTTGACCTGCATTTAGCCATTTGCCAAATGCAATGCGGTTGGTTGCTACATCTAACTTGGCGCTGGCATCTACTATTGCTGGACTTTTACCACCTAGCTCTAAGGTGCAGGGTATTAGCTGTTTGCCACAAGCCTCAGCAATAACTCGCCCTACCGCCACACTTCCCGTAAAAAAGACATGGCCGAAGCGAAAGTTTTCTAGGAGATAAGTGACTATCGTTTTCCCCGAGCCTTGGACAACGCTAATGATTTCGGTATCAAAATTTTCATGAATCACCTTTTCAAGTAATTGAGAGGTGGCGACGCTTTGCTCGGAGGCCTTTAGTATGCAATTGTTCCCTGCGGCAATAGCGGCTATTAAGGGTCCAATAAGAAGCTGAAAGGGATAATTCCAAGGAGCGATTATCAGACAGTTCCCCTTTGCCTGAGGGAGAACGTAACTTTTGGAAGGCCAGCTTAACAAGGGGGAGCCTACATTTTTAGCCTTGGCCCATTTTCCAACACTTTTTATTGCTTGATTGAGCTCTTCGTAAATAAAGCCTACTTCAGATACATAGGCCTCAAAGGAGCTTTTACCCAAGTCTTTTTGCAAGGCAGCTAAAAGTTCAACTTCATTCTCTTGAATGGAAACTTTGAGTTTTTTGAGCAGTTTTATTCTGTTCTCAACTGGAGTTAAGCCGTTCATAACGAAAAAGTCTTGTTGACTTTTAACCAGCCTATTCAGTTGTTCGAAGCTAAAATTTGGCTCTAAATCGTGGGGTTGAGACATGTAGAAGAATTTTAAAGATCCTAAATTTGACACTCTTTTTTTAACAAACGCCCTATCCTACTTGTTTTTCTTCTTCTTGCTTTTCTTGGTGGTTTTGAAATACTCTTCAAAACGGCGGTAGGTGAAATAGTTGTTCTCGTTTTTCGACTTTTTAGGAAGAATCAGAGTGGTTTCGCGCGGCAAGTTATCTTCCTTCTCTAAGGAGAAAAAGTGGGTGATTGGGGGCTGAGAGTTTTTCTGAACTCTCTTTATAAGTTGTAATATCTGTTGCTTATAATCCTTGCCATCTTCAGCGCTAAGTGTAAGCTTATCTTTGCTAAACACTCCGCACGATTGCATTATAAAACGAGTGGTATTAGCGTCGAGATGGCTAATAATGGCATATTTCCAAGCCTTGTCTTTTTCTATCTCTCCAAAAAGACTCTGCACGCCTGGTCTGATTTCAAAAAGGTCATCGTCTTCGAGGAATAACTTTTTAACTTTTTTGCTAAAAGCCTGAATAAGAAGTTCTAGTTTTTCCTTTTTCTCGTCTTCGGACAAACCGGGTCCAAAATGGTTTTTAAACGCTTTAAAGATATTGAGGTCTTGGGGAAAATGCTTGTTGACTTTGGGCTCATAGCCTTGATCTAACTGGGCCTCCCGCAGGCAGTTTTCTATCTCCCTGTGGGGGAAACGCGCTACAGCATTTAAGCTAAAAACAACTAAATTCATTTTACTGCCCTGAATGTTCCTGTCAAAATTAACTAAATATTAAACAGCAGTTAACTTAAATTTAACTTAGTCGTTGATTTCCGTACTTATACTAGCCCCTCGCTCTAAACTTTTATGAACGGGGCACTTATTAGCGATTACTAGGATGCGTTTTTTCTGATTTTCATCCAATGGCCCTTGCAAGCTAATTTTCCGATGGAAGATCCCTTGTTTAGCATCACCAGTAACACAGTCTTTTGCGTCACTAGCATGATCATGTTCGTAATTAACTTCAATACGTGCCCCTTCTAAAGGAAAGTTTTTATGGCGCGCATATAGTTGCATTGTCATCGCTGTGCAAGCGGCTAAGCCAGCACTTACCAAGTCGTATGGACTGGGGCCAAGGTTTTGTCCGCCCACTTCAAGAGGCTCATCTGCGATAAAGCCAAAGTTATTTGCGGATATTCGGGTGATAAATGGCTCTTCATCAATTTGGGCAATAACCTGACTTTCTCCTTTGGGGGTTTTATACTTTCGGTCGGTATCTAGATAGCGGTTTGCCCAAGATGCGATTAGTAAACCCACATATTCTGAGTCAGCAGCCTTGCTTAAAAGGTGGTCTGCGCCATCCAGTGAAATATAGCTCTTCGGGTGATGTGCGGCTTCATAAATTTCACGCGCATTCTCTATGCCAACTATAGTATCTTGGGGTGAGTGCAAAACAAGTAGGGCTCTTTTTCGCCATTTGCTAAGACTCTTTTGCACCGCGTGTTGCCCTAAATCGTGAATAAACTGTTTTTTTATGGTAAAGGGACGTCCGCCAATATTTACTTCAGCGTCACCGTCTTTAAGAATAGTATCTAATTGGGCTTGGAACAAGTGCTTAACATGATCGGCTTCTGAAGGTGCGCCAATAGTGGCTACCGCCTTTACGCTGCTGATATGTTCGGCAACCATTAAAACTGCCGCTCCGCCTAAGGAATGGCCAATTAATATTTCTGGAGCCATTTCTCTTTGCTCCAGGTAATCAGCTGCTGCTAGTAGATCGTTGAGGTTGGTGCTGAAGTTGGTTTTCTCAAAACTACCTTCCGATTGGCCCAAACCACTAAAGTCAAACCTAAAGACAGCAATATTTTTGTGATTGAGACTGTCTGAGAGATTCCGAACCGCTTTTAAGTCTTTACCGCAAGTAAAGCAGTGGGCAAAAAGGGCGTAGGCCTTTATTTTTTTACCGATCGGTTTTTGCAGTTCCCCGCTTAATTGTAGGCCTTCCTTATTGGTAAAGTAAATTTTTTCCGCTCTCATGGTGTGAATTTTTTTATACCCAGCGCAAGAAATCGTGCACCATTTTATCTTTTGTGTAGCGTTTTACCGCAGCAAGGTTAGCGATACTTATTGCGCCATTTAAGATACTGGGATACTTTAAAACCCCTTGTAAACTATAGGCCGTCTTCATTTCAGTGCGATAGTATTTATACATATGCTCGTGGTAATCATCTAGCTGGGGTGAAGACTTTGAGACTTGCACGCGTATGTGTTCAGAGGCAATTCGAGCGCTCATCATGCCTGGGCCAATACCTTTGCCGGTAAATGCCTCGATCATACCGCCAGCGTCGCCAATTAAGGCGTAGCGATCGCCACCAATTTTCCTTTTGGGAGTCATAATCGGTAAGCCCCACCCTCTGGGACTTTCCAGTGCTTCTGCTTCGGCAAACCAAGGGGCAATTTGTGGGTTGGTGCTGATCACCTCTTGAAACATTTTTTTAAGGTTAATCTTTTTGGCAGCGATAGCGGTGCTTATCATTCCTAAGCCAACATTCGCCTCATTATTGCTTAGTGGAAAGGCCCAAAAATAGCCAGGGAGTAATTTCGGGTCAAAGAAAAACTCGAGGTGATTTCCCTCATTAAAGCCTTGAACATTTTTGTAATAGATGCGGATTGCCGCTAAAAGATGCTGCTTCTCGCGAAAGTGTTCTAGCCCCAAATAGCGCGTTACTATTGGTTTTTCACCTTCAGCGCCGATAATTATTTTACAGTGTATTTCTTTTTCACCTTGATTATCCTTGAGGAAGACTTTAATACCATTACTCTCTCTTTGAAGTCCGGTAACTTCGGTGGATGGCCAAAATTCTCCACTGCCATTTTTAGGCAATTGATCAATTAAAAATTGGTCTAAATCCAAGCGTCGTGACGTGTAAAAAGGAGCAACAGGAAAACCATCATCTCTAAAGTCATAACGAATCTCTTTGCCGGATGGGCCTCTAAAAGAGAAACCCCAGGAGGCTAACATTTCGCTTTCTTGGCTAAACTTCTCGAGCAGCTCGGGGCTGATTCGTTTCAAGACGTTCAATACATCTACGGTTATACCGTCACCACAAACTTTATCGCGAGGAAAAGAGGCTTTGTCAACAAGAATATGATCGATACCCTCTTTGTGAAGAAAGTGTGAAAGAGTAGCGCCTGCAGGTCCTGCTCCCACAATGCAAACATCAGTTTTAAGCATATCGTGCCATTGGAAATTGAGGGCAAGATACTAAGCCTTTTAAAGAAACATGCTGCGAGAAGGAATTAAAAGTTGGCGATATGCGCCCACATATCCTAAAAGCGATTGATCGATGAATTTTTTAAAGGACGCTTGGTTAATCATAAATTCATAACAGCGTCGATCAATAAAAAGAGACTCTAAATTGGGGCTGGAAGAGATTACATCAAAAAGAAGTTTTTCTTCTTCTAAAAAGGCATCTAAGCCTACCATTTGTCCAGAAACGAATTTGATGCTTTCGCTGCCCGGAATTAAAATCTTGGCTTGACCTTGAAGAATAAAGTAAAAACCCAAGGGGGAGTCTCCTTTCTTGAAGAGGCATTCTCCTACCCCGTGAAATTGAATAAAGCTGCTATGCATCACAATTTCCTCTAAGAGTAAATTGGAGACCTTAAATGGCAACAATGCTTTAAGCATTTCTTGTACTTTATTAATACCCACGATTCGGAACATTTGATTCTACGAAAGTAGGCGGGTATCTAAAGTTTGCAAATGATATTTATCATTTATTCGAAAATATTGGCAATTTGCCGCAAAGCGCCTCGGTCGGCTACGGCAATACGTTTGCCTTTGCTACTAATATATCCTTCTTTTTTTAATTCGGAGATGAGGCGAATTACTGATTCGGTAGCGGTGCCTACCATATTGGCAATCTCTTCACGGGTAAGACTTATATCTAAATATCCTTCTTCATCTTCGCCAAAAGTAGCGCGTAATATTAAGAGTATTTCGGCTAGGCGTTCTTTCATGTTTTTCTGGGCAAGACTGGTAATCATTTTACCCGCTTCGCCAAGTTCGTGACAAGACATTTTTAAGAGCTTGAGGGAGAATTTAGGGTTCTCTTCTATTACCTTGAAAAATGAAGTTTTAGGAATATAACAAGCGAAGGTGTCTTCTAAGGCGGTGGCAGAAGCACTAATAGCTTCATCGCTGAGCAAACTGCGGTAACCGATAAGGTCGCCATTGGTGATGAAGCGAATAATTTGCTCTTTTCCCTCAGTACCCATGGTATAAAGTTTAACCTTACCGTGGTGAACACAATATACTCCTTGTGGCCGTGCTCCTTCGTGAATAATTACTTGCCCTTTACGGAAACTAACGCAGGTTTTTAAGCGACTTAAATCGTCTTTTGCACTGCTAGGCAAATCACTAAAGGTGCTCTTTTGGTGACTGAGACACGTTTGACAGTGATAGGGTGTTTCCAAGAACTTTAGGTTTAGTTTTGTTTGTTTTCCAAAGATATGATAAAAGTCATTGCTTCCAAAGATTATCTCGAGCACTTTTGTCTTATGTCGAGGGAAAACAAGACGATTGCCGAATGTTCTCACTGCCATCAACCCATTTCAGAAAAGTTAGAAGGGCTGGGTGATAAACTTTATTGCTGTTATGGCTGTAAAGTGGTGGACGAATTAATGGGGGAGACTAGGGTACAGCTTGATTTGCCAGAAAAGTCGCTGCGCAGCTATGCTTATTTAGACGAAGAGAAAATCAAAGATCAACTCTGCCATTTTCGGGAAGGAAGCATTAATGCCATTCGTATTCATTTACCATCAATTCATTGTTCTAGTTGTATCTATTTGTTAGAAAACCTTAGCGAAGTGGCTGAGGGGATCAATAATGTGACGGTGCATTTCGCTAAAAAAGAGGCGAATATCCAATTTTCGGAAGATCAAATTAAACTTTCGGAGCTAGCGAGTTTATTGGAATTTATCGGCTATAAGCCCGATTTCATTAGTCATTTAGGGACGAATAAAAAGACTGAAAACCGCCTATTAATTCAGTTAGGTATTGCGGGATTCTTTTTTGGAAATACCATGTTATTGGCCCTACCCGAATACTTGGATGGCGATTTAATAAATGATGCGGATTTGCAGCGCTTCTTCCGCTATTTGATGATGGCTTTTAGTTTGCCTGTAATTTTTTACTGTGCCCGCGATTATTTTGTAACGGCGTATAAATCGCTTCGTGCTGGCGCTTTAAGCATAGATTTTCCCATTGCCATGGGGATTACGGTCCTTTTTCTACGCAGTGTCTATGAAGTTATTTCAGAAACGGGCTCGGGTTATTTTGATAGCCTTAGTGGTTTGGTCTTCTTTCTTTTAATTGGCAAGTGGTATCAACAAAAGACTTATCAAAACTTCAGCTTCGATCGCGATTTGCGTTCTTTTCTGCCCTTAGCCGCTAATGTTATTTTAGAGGATGGCAGCGAAAAAGCCGTTGCTATCGACGATTTAAAGGAAGGAGACTTGCTTTTCTTACGTCAAGGCGAGGTGCTTTGCGCAGATGGGATTTTAAGAGGCGAAAAGGCCGAAATCGACTATTCGTATTTAAGCGGTGAAAGTTTGCCGGTGCAAAAACTTAAAGGGGAGAAGATATTTGCAGGCGCTAAAATTGCCGGTAAAGCCATTCAAGTGGAAGTGCATAGCTCGGTCGATCATTCCTATCTCAGTTCCTTATGGGCTAAAGACGCTTTCGCAGATGCGCCAAAAAAGAAGAGCAGGGCTTTTAGTGATCGTATTAGTCAATATTTTACGCCACTCATTTTAGTAATAGCAATCATTGCCGCGCTATGCTGGTCGCAAGTAGATTTCTCGAAAGCTATATTAGTTTTTACTTCCGTGCTAATTGTTGCTTGTCCCTGCGCCTTGGCTTTAGCCGAACCTTTTGCCGCGGGTAGCATGATGCGCTGGTTTGGGAAGTATGGTTTTTTTATTAAAAATACAGCTGTTTTAAATCGTTTGCAGTCTATCGATATGGTAGTTTTTGATAAAACGGGCACCCTTACTTTACCCGATGCCATTCAAGTAAATTGGCGAGGCGATAGTCTAAGTTTCGAGGAGAAATGGGCGGTGGCGGCTATGGCTTTAAATGCGCAGCATCCTTTAGCGAAACCCTTATTACAGTTTTTAGATTTGCAGGCAGCCGATGCTAGTCAGGTATTAAACTTTGAGGAGGCCAATGGTGAAGGAGTAGCTGCACGGGTGCGTATGTCCTATTACCGTTTGGGTAAAGCGAGTTTTTTAAATTTAAGTGATCAAGCTGGAACTACCGCGGTTTATGTGGAGAAGGATGCGGTGGTGCGTGGTTACTTTAGCTTTTATCAAGAAGCGCGACCCGGCTTGAAAGAGAGTATAGAGAACTTATCGTCCGATTATAAAATGGCCGTTTTAAGTGGCGATAATGACGCAGAGCGAGAACGCTTTCAAAATATATTTGCGGGTAAAGCCGAACTCTTTTTCAATCAATCGCCACTCGATAAGCTCAATCGTTTACAAAGTCTTCAAGAGGAAAATCATAAGGTGTTAATGTTGGGCGATGGCTTAAACGATGCAGGCGCTTTGCAGCAGAGTGAAGTAGGCGTGAGTCTTTGCGAAAAGGACGTGAATTTTTTCCCGGCCAGTGATGCTTTGCTGCAGTCGCAGTCCTTTCCTTTATTAGGACGCTTTCTACATTTAAGTAATAGATACCGAAAGATTGTAAACTGGGCTTTTACCATATCCCTAGCCTATAACGTTATTGGGGTAACCGTTGCGGTAGCGGGCATTTTAAGTCCTTTAGTAGCCGCTATTTTAATGCCTATCAGCTCGGTAACGGTGGTGCTGTTTACTACTTTACGGTCGGCTTATTTAGCGCGTAAGGAGCTGACAATCTGAAGACTTGATGACAGATGTCAAGACTAAAAGACCCGAGACAAAATGACTCAAGACAAAACTGCTACTAAGGCGTTCCTTGTTTTTAAATAGTAGCAGGAACTATTTGAGTAGAAGTCGAGCGATCGACTATTAACTTCCGTCGAAATCTTTAATTGGTTTTCTTGCCTTAATATAGAAGAGTTAAAAACAAAAAAAATAAACAACTCGCTTATTAACGCCCACCGAGCTTAATTTTGTAAAGATTTTCAAGATGAGAAATTGGCGCCTTGACTTTTTTAGATATGCCTATTTTGTTTTATAGGACTGGCAGAGCTCAATGCGTTCGATTCTTTCTGTGTTAACCGGAGCGAAGGGGAACTCACCTTAAAATACCGGTCTATAATTTCTGGAACAAGCGATGCACTTGTCTTTTTATGCCCGGGCGGAGATCTTCTAACCTGAGTTCGACCTAAAATTATAGCCTCAGATTTTCAATAGAAGGAAAAGACTAATCTGGATCGTAAAGTTGTAGCGGGCTACAGCAAATGAGCTAGATGCAGGATTTTCACTTTTATTGAAAAAAAACGTAGAAGCCTCTTCTAAAAAGCAGTTTTCTGCGCCTTAGCCTTTCGCAATAGCCCGCTATTGCTTCACCGCTTCGGCTTGAAACCCACTCTTGACAAGAGGTCTGAGGCCTGATTTTACATCGAACTCAGGTTTCTAGGTAGCTCGATTCATTATAGAGCGCAATTTCGCTTTTCAATTCGGGGTATTTGCTGGCAATTTTCAGCATGCAATAAAATGCTTGCACTCGGGTAGAAGGAATATTAGCGATTGTTTCCCAAATCTTTTGTGCGTGATTGAATAAGTAGCTTTCCCATTTTTCGGTTAAGTCTATTTTTTGCAAAAGTTTACGCAATTCCCTTTGCAGCGAGGGGTCTTCATTTTTCAATCGCAGGATTAATTGATCGTAAACGTTATCGAGTTCTTCGGCTACAGCGGGCGAAACGATCTGATTAATAAACCGGATGACATGCCAGGCTTTAGCGCTATCTTCGGTTAAGGCGTCATCTAGCGCAAGCGAGAAGAGGCTATTATTTCTTTCGAATTCTTCTATTAGTTGCGCCTTCTTGCGAAAGCTTTGCACTTAAAAAAGTACACGTAAGTCGCTGGAAAACTTAATTAACCTAATATTTTAGATTAAAGGTCGTAACTAAATATTTCTTATAAAAGGTGATTTACATCATCTTTTTAGCTGATGTTAATCATAGTAGGGCCGCTGAAGGGGTCGCACCTTTGTGAAATAAGTTACAAGACTATGAAACTATTACTCACAGCCCTGATTTTAACGCTTAGTCTCTTAGTGGATCGAGCTCTTCCCATAAATTACTCTACCAATAACGCCAGTTCTTCTATGACCATTGAAGGGACTTCTACCTTACACGATTGGGAAATGAAGGCGGAAGATTTACAGGGAACGATGAATGTAGACCTCTATGAAAATGAATTAAAAATTAAAGAACTGAAGCTGGTTGTTCCGGTAGAAAGTTTGAAGAGCGGCAAAGGTCCTATGGACGACAATGCTTATAGGGCTTTAAAGGAACCCACTTATCCTAATATCACCTACGAAATGGTACTAGTAAAAGAGATCAGCAAGCTTAGTGAAGGGGTTTACGAGGTTACCACCGTAGGAGATTTAACCGTTGCTGGTAAAACGAGAAGGTTAATATTACCAATAAAAGCAAAGGTGGTAGAAGGTGGTATTGAGCTTACAGGCGCGACTGCTTTCACCATGTCTAGCTTTAATGTTGAGGCGCCTAGCTTTATGATGGGGACCATTACTACGGGCGATAAAATCACGATAAAATTTTCAATTAATTATAACTAATAATCAATACAATCATGAAAATAAGAGCAAAATTAACATTGGTATTTGCTATGTTCTTAGGCCTAAATTCAGCCTTTTCCCAATTTGGAGTAGAGCGAGATATTCAACAATATCGTTTCCGGGATTTCCGAGGAATCAATCAGTTTGAAGCTTTAAATAGCGACATAGCCTTTGATGGAATGAAAGTTCGCTTAGGTGGTGCTTTTGCGGTGCAAATGCAGGCTTTAAGCCATAGCACAGGCTCTATTAATGATACCCTAATTACGATAGGAAATAACTTCAACTTGCCTACTGCCAACCTTGATGTTGACGTGGCTTTAGCAGATGGTATGAGAATGCACATGCGTACTTACCTTTCTTCTCGCCATCACCCTGAAAGCTGGGTAAAAGGTGGATACCTTCAAATTAGCAACCTAAACTGGATTCAGGAAGGACTATTAGAAAACATTATGGACTTCACTACTGTGAAAGTAGGTTTAATGGAAATTAACTACGGCGACATGCACTTCCGTAGAACAGATAATGCCCGTGCTATTTACAATCCTTTTGTGGGTAACCTATTAATGGATGCCTTTAATACTGAGGCTGGTGCAGAAATCTATTTCAATCCTGGCGACTTCTTAATTATGGCGGGTGTAACCAATGGTAAATTAAACCAAAGTGTAGCTACCAATAATGAAAATACACCTGCCATTTTAGCTAAAGTAGGCTGGGATAAGCAAGTAAGTGAGGACTTAAGAGTACGTTTAACTTCTTCTTTATACAACTCTTCAGATGGTAATACCAACTACCTATATTTTGGTGACCGTGCTGGAAGTAGATATTACTTAGTGAATGAGGCTCAGGGTGCTAGCCCAGCCGATGATCCTCGTAGCGGTAGAGTAAACCCAAGTTTCATTAATGAGGTAACTAGTATAATGATTAACCCATTTGTGAAGTACAAAGGTTTTGAATTCTTAGGAGCGTTTGAAACTTCTAGCGGTAAAATTAGCGATGAAGCCGAAACGCGTACTTATACTCAGGTTTATGCTGAACTAGTATACCGCTTTGGTAAGGAAGAAAACTTCTACGTAGGTGGTAGATATAACAGTGTAGCTGGACAATTACCTAACTTTAATCCTGACCCTACTGTTAATCCTACTGATATTACCGTAAACAGAATTGCATTTGCTGCTGGTTGGTACATGACTAAAAACGTAATGATGAAGGCTGAATATGTTACACAGACTTACGATGGTTATGCCGACAATAACATTTTAAAAGACGGTCAATTTGATGGATTTGTAATTGAAGCGGCCATTAGTTTCTAATAAAAAAATAGCGACAATTGGCTATTGTTTATCCATGGAGAAGGCGCCCCGCAAGGGACGCTTTTTTTGTGCCTGTGTCTTCTTTTACCCCTTTGTAGTTAAATACCCAAACCCAATATTGGTCTTCGTTTTAAACGGCAATAGACTCTGAAACAAGTGCAGAGTGACGATTTTTTAAAGGCCAAAGAAAAGTCCATCTCTTTGGTCATCCTGAGAGAAGGATTTTAGGTTTTAAAACCAAGAAGATTTGATGACAGATAGCGAGACCCAAGACTAAAAAACTCAAGACCAACGGCTACTAAAACGTTCCTTGGTATTCAATTAAAGGGATGGATTATTAAACTGGAATGAAAAGACCGTCTGTTAATCCTACCGAAATCATCATTAGTAGGTTTTTCGGCCTCAATTACGAAGAGTTAAAAACAAGACAAAAAGTTTAGCGAGTTGGGAGCCGAAGAGCGTAGCGATGAGCCCACAAACTCAAATAAAAAATAGACAAGCTGTTTGTTACATAGTGACCAGCGGGAACTCGCCCACCGAGCTTAGTTTTTGTAAAGGTTTTAAGGATGAGAAATTGGAGCCTTGATTTTTTTGCCATGGATGTTCTCTTTTTAGTAAATGGCAGAGCTCACTTCGTTCGGTTAGCCAAGCATATTTTCTTTTTAAAGGGATGGCTGAGCTCACTTCGTTCGGTTCCTTCTTTTTGGATCAAGTAAAAAAGGAGTCTAAAATATCTTGAGAAGCCGCACTGTATCGAGAGACAGGATTAAGAAACGAAATCAATAAATGAATCTTTCAGGGTTAGTAGAGAGAATCTAAAATAGATTCCTTGAAGATTTGATGACAGCCACCCCAAATCATTATTAGTAGGTTGAAACTTAAAGTTATTGTGCATATACTGACTAGATGTTAAACCAATTTAGGCAGTACACTTAGCTGCTGGCTTCTAGCTATTTGATAGTATGGTGCAATAAGCGTGAGTTTCTTATTAGCTCACGTTAATTTAGAGGCGAATGCCCGTTTGAAATTATCTAGCTATTGGTTTGTCGACTAGGCTAGAACTCCACTAGCTTTTATGTGGTCCCAGTTGAAATCAGTATCGCAAGATCACCTGCGACTTATCTCCGGCATAGAAACAGAGCTTAGCAAATAAGTTTAGGGCAAAAAAAAAGGCCATCCGCTTTGCGGATGGCCTTTTCTATGTAAAGACTCTCTTAATCTTCGTACACGTCTCCCTTACGGGTAGAATAGTTGATCTTTAAAGAGTTTGCTTTGCGCAGCTCTTGTTTGATATCGGTTACTAAACCCATTTTAACTTGTTCATCTGCTTTTATTGAAACAGTCATTAAAGGTCTTTCGGCCTCATTAATGGCTTCTCTTTCAGTAATCACAAACGGCTGAAGTTCTTTAATTCGTGCAAAGGCATCATTAAGCTGAATTCTAGGCTCACCTCCTACTTGAGAAAGGTAAGCGGCCTTAGGTTTCCCTACATAAATATAGGTAACCAAAGACTTCCGTTCGAGCTTTTTGATTTCTGTTGCAAAGGGTTTGGAGTTTTCAACTTTAAGGGTAATCTCACGCATTACCGTGGTAACCATAAAGAAGAATAGGAGCATAAATACAATATCCGGTAAGGATGCTGTAGAAATTGCCGGAGTACCTCCTCCTTTGTTCTTTTTAAACTTTGACATATTATCCTAAACTTACTGGTTCTGCTTCCGAAATTTTCTGAGGATAAGAATCTTTGATTTCCTTCTGCTCAAGGTCGCCTAATTCATCAAAAGGCTTACCATAGCGGCGTTGGGCCAATTCTTCTCTCAATTCATTATAAGCCGCTGCCAACTCATTTTGAACGGCGATGTACATCTTATAGGAAGTACCTCTATCGTTCTGTAAAGACACAATTGCCTTCAATGGGTTGTCTGCAGAAGCCGGACTTTTCAAACTACCTTGGCAGTAAGTGCAAGACCTATCGCCATTATTGTTTAGAAAACGTTTGGTTGCACTGCGTAAATCGCGGAGGTCCATATAGTCATCTTCCACTAAAAGTTGATTGCTTGAGTTCACCAAAACTGTAAAGATGTTTTTCTTCTTTACAGGCGGCGTTTCAGGAATCTCATCTAGCGGTGTCCACGGCGGAAGCTTTCGGTTGATACCCGAATCTACATCCATGGTTGTCGTTACTAAGAAAAAGATCAGTAGCAAGAATGCTATGTCGGCCATAGAGCCTGCATTGATCTCGGGTAAAGCTCTTTTTGGCATAGTGTTATTTGCTAAATAATCGAGAAACTTCCACGTACACGATCACAAGGATCGCTGCTGCAGTAAGAATGTAAAAGGCACCTAAGCCCATCCCTACTCTTCTTAATCCGCCTTCTGAAATATCTTCATCGGCAAAGGTAGTGGTGGCTTCGCTGCCATCACTAAGTGCATAAGTTAGTCCAAAGATCACTAACAAGCCTACTATGCCGATAAGGGCACTTTTAGCTGCATTAGGGTTTTTGATGAGGTTCATTATTGAGAAACCCAATATTCCCAGCACGCAAACTCCGATCAGGACATAAGCTAAATAAATTCCAAAATTTACCATTGGTCTAAATACTATTTGTTGTTGTGCCTAACTAATAAGTCTACTAAAGAAATAGACGCATCTTCCATACTGTTAACGATTGTGTCAACCTTGGCAATGATATAGTTGTAAAAAACTTGAAGAATCATCGCTACAATAAGACCAAATACAGTGGTTAAAAGAGCTACTTTAATACCACCAGCCACAAGAGATGGAGAGATATCACCCGCTGCTTCAATTGCATCGAAGGCACCAATCATACCAATTACAGTACCCATAAAACCAAGCATCGGAGCAAGAGCAATAAATAATGAGATCCAAGAGATGTTACGCTCTAAAAGACCCATTTGAACGGAACCGTAGGATATGATAGATTTTTCAACCATTTCAACTCCCTCGCCACTTCTCTCTAAACCTTGGTAGAAGATACTAGCCACCGGTCCGCGCGTGTTGCGACAAACCTCTTTAGCTGCTTCAACACCGCCGCTTGCAAGAGCTGCTTCGATATCATTTAATAATTTCTTGGTGTTTGTCGTAGCCATGTTGAGGTAGATAATACGCTCAATACAAATAGCAAGACCTAAAATAAGGGTGATAAGTACAATACCCATGAATCCAGCACCACCTTCAATAAACTTCTCTTTTAAAAGTTGGTGGAATGTTTTGTCTTCTTCAATAACCTCTTCAGTAGTTTCTACTGCTGGAGCGGCCGCTTCTGTGATTTCTTCTTCCACAACTGCGGCAGCGGCTGTGTCATTTTCAGTGGCGGTGGTATCAGCGGCCATTTCGGTGCTTGAAGTATCCATTGAATCAGATCCCTGAGCCATTAGTCTTGTGTTTCCGAAGGCGATTAAACCTAAGATAGCCAAAATAGAGAGTGCTCTTTTCATTTTTTTAATGAGTTGATTAATTTTTTGGTGAAAATAAAAAACTTGCGCGTATGCTGAGCCTTTTGGATGCTCAATTTTTCTACTCAGTTCATTATAATCACAAAACTAAACGCAATTTTTGCTTTAACTAGAATTTAACGAGAAATAATCAATAGTATTTTCTAGTTTTGCCGCGAAGTGCAGATATAATTTAGTTGGAGAGATGCATGAGTGGCTTATATGGCACGCCTGGAAAGCGTGTGTACCGCAAGGTACCGAGGGTTCGAATCCCTCTTTCTCCGCAAGAATCCCGACGATCGGCAAAGCCGAGGTCGGGATTTTTTTATGCGTGGCTCTCCCAAGCTTTACGCTTGAGGAGAGCCACGCATAAAAAAATCATGGAACTACTGCGCGTAGCGCAGTAGTCGGGATGCTTGGTGACGGT
>JBNMPT010000013.1:0-22278 GCA_051277025.1 Roseivirga sp.
CCATCCATCTGCCAATAGTTAGCACCAAGGGCCGCCATTAAGGGAGCAAACTGGAAGTTTATACCTAGTTTCTCTGTCATTCCTTTAATGTCACCCGCAGCGTAATTACGTTCGAGCCGGTTATAATAAGAAAAACCTTGAGGGCTAAGAATACCCCGCGCTACTTTAAGGCCGATAAAAGGATCTGAGATATCTACCCAAATAAGGCTGTCTTTTAATACGCGAATTTCGTAGCGAAAGGATTGGTTAAAACTAGCACTCTGCACTCTTCCTTTACCTTTTATGCGCAGGTTTTCAAAACGGAAGGCTTGTTCTTTAATATTCTCCTCTAGCTTCGATAGTTTTAAATAGGACGGCGCATTTTCTGGCAGCTTACGCTTAATACCGCAAGCGGCAGTGAGACTTAAGATTCCAAAAAGCAAGAGTACTCTTCTCATTGTAGGGCGTCTATTTTTTGCTGAAGACTGAGATTTTCTGGGTCTTTTGTTAGGGCTAATTTATATTGCTCTAGGGCTTCGATTGTCCGGTCATTTGCCTCTAAAATTTCTGCATAATGGCTTAACACCTCTGCATCTTGATTTTTAGAGAGTTGCATTACTTTTTCCATTTTTAGTAGCGCTTCGGTATATTTTTCCTGTTTGAAAAGCACCCAGGCCCAGGTGTCAAGAAAAACAGGATTCATAGGACTAAGACGATTACTCTTTTCACTAAGCGAATAAGCTTTAGCGAGTCTTTCTTCGCGCTGCGCTAGATAATAGGCATAATTATTTAGCGCCGTTGCATTCTCTTGGTTTATTAAGAGCGCTTTATCAAAATAGGCATCACTTTGTGAGTGATCCTTTTCAAGGTGATAAGCGGCGGCTAATTGCAGATAGAATTCTAATTTTAAATTAGGGTTTTGTACCACGTAGTTGAGCCCATTTTCTAAGTATAAAAGTGCCTCACTTGAGTTTTTCGCCTCATTAAAGGCAATGCCAGCTAAAAGATAGGGCAAAGCCTGATTGGGAAAATACTCAATGGCTAGGGGCGCATCGTTGCGTAAACTATCGAAAAGGCGATTTTGAATTTCGAGGAGTAGAATTTGTTCCCATATTTGAAATTTTTGCTCAAAGACCAAGGCTTTCTTGTAATAGCCAATCGCCTCAGCATCTCTATTATCCCGGCTTAAATAGTCGCCATACATGGCGAAAATGCGCGGATCCTCAGCGTCGTTTTCTACAATGCTATTGAGCATGTGATAGGCTTCTTTCGCTAAGCTAGTATCTTTCAGAGAAGCATCAAAAAGACTAATAAGCACGCCGATTTTTCGCTCAATATCTAAAAGGGGGCTCTGCATGGCTTTTTTTAAGTGATGCAGGGAGGCCTCTTTGTTATTTATTTGCCGATAGTAGTTAGCAAGGTCTAAATGTGGTCTAGGGTCATTGCTATCCAGATCGACCATTTTATGGTAGATGGCTAGAGCTTCTTCATAAAGACCATTGATTTGATAAAGCTGTCCTAGGGCACCGTAATTGTCTAGATCTAGTGGATGGCGATCTATTAATTGTTGGATAGCAGAGGCCGCACCATCGACATCGTTATTCTTTAGGTAGATGGTTTTCTTTAGTTCTATCAGGGACTCTACTGTTCCGAGGCTGTTTTCAATAGTGTCGATATGCGCAAGGGCTAATTTACTTTGACCATCTTCAGAGTAGGCCTGCGCAAGCTCATAGCGATAATCGCGATTATCCTCATCTAGACGCACTAGCTTTTTATAAATACTTAACTGCTTGTCGCGCATTTGCGCTTGCTTGTAAATTGCAGCGCAGAGCAGCATATACCAAGAATTAGTAGGATCTATCGCCATGGCTCTTTCGGCATAGAATAGACCATCATTTTGATCGTTACGATTTATGGCCAGTTGGGCCAGCTCGTAGCAAACGGTTGCATTCTCTGAGTCCACTCGATAAAGCTCACTAAAAAGGGCCTCGGCTTTTTCAGACTCTCCCCTCAGTTTGAGATTTTGGGCAGTAAAAAAACTTTCATTAAAAAGCCTAAGCCTTTCTCCCTTGAGGTTACTCTGGGCAGAAAGGCTTAAGTTGAATGAGATAAGTATAAAAAGGAATAATAATTTATTCCAAAACGCTGTAATCACCAATAGATATTTCTGTGAAGTTGCCATTAAACTTGGCTTTATTTCCAATCATTGAATTTTTAAGGGTAGCATTAATAACCTCACTATCTTCTTGTATAAGAACATCTTCTAAGTGAGAATCTTTTACTACTGTGTTCGCACCAACACTTACACGAGGACCAACGGTAGAATTAATAATTTTAGCACCGGCTGCAATGTAACAAGGCTCAATAATTTTACTGTTCTCGATAATAGCGTCATCACTAATTAGTTTTTCTTCGTTTTCTATGAAACCAAGAATCTTGCCATTCGTTTCTAGGGTAACCGCTTTGTTTCCGCAGTCCATCCATTCGTTAACGGTACCGGAGGTAAACTTGCTTCCTTTGGCTTTCATGTTTTCCAAAGCATTGGTAAGCTGGTACTCTCCTTTATCTTTAATGTCGTTATCTAAAAGATATTGCAGTTCACGGCGAAGATACTCCCCGTCGTTAAAATAGTAGATGCCAATAATAGCTTCATCAGAAACGAAAGTCTCTGGTTTCTCTACAAAGTCTGTGATAATACCTTTTTCATCCTTTTTCACCACACCAAAAGCGGCTGGGTTGGCGACTCTTTTTGTCCAAATTACGCCGTCATTCTCAAGATCTAAACTAAAGTCGGCACGGAATAGGGTATCGGCAAAGGCAACTACCACATTACCACTTAATGCTTCTTTAGCACAGAGGATTGCATGCGCAGTGCCCAAAGGTTTATCTTGGTAAAAGATGCTTCCTTTTGCTCCTAAAGATTCTGCTATACCTTTTAAATGAGACTCAACTGCCTCACCAAAATCACCGATTATAAAAGCAATTTCCTCTATATTTTGCCCAGCTACTTTTACAATATCTTCGACTAAACGCTGCACGATAGGCTTTCCTGCAATGGGAATTAATGGTTTGGGAATAGTTAAAGTATGAGGCCTTAAACGGCTGCCACGACCGGCCATAGGAACAATAATTTTCATCTGATTAATCTTTTTTGAATGTATGAAACAATGTTAGTTACAAAATAGCAATTTCCCTAAATAATGACCAATATTTTATTATTAAAATTAGGAGCTATTTCTTGCCCGTGCTGCCAAAGCCACCCGCACCTCGCTCAGTTTCATCTAAGTTTTCGCTCAGCTCCCAATCAATACGTGCATATTGAGCAATTACCAGTTGGGCAATTCTATCGCCAGGCGCGATGCTTACCGCGGCATTGCTGAGGTTTACTAAGATTACACCAATTTCACCTCGGTAGTCGGCATCAATGGTTCCCGGAGCGTTTAAAACCGATATACCTTGCTTAAACGCTAAGCCACTACGAGGACGAACCTGGGCTTCATAGCCGGCTTCTAAGGCAATGAATAAACCCGTTTTCACAAGCGCTCGTTCCAGCGGTTTCAATACAATGGCTTCCTTTAATACTGCCTGCAAGTCTAAGCCGGCAGAGCCCTCTGTTTGATAGGTGGGTAAAGGGAAGCCCGAATTGTTAATTACCTTAACTTTCGTCATGATTTGCGTAATTTTAGCAACGCCCGGCCATCTATCCACAGCATAAATAGCAGATAAAGGCTGAAAATAATTAGCCCTGGCCAAAAGCGTGCGTCGAATATATAAAAGCTTAAATAAGCACCAATCAAGGCCAAGCCAAGATACATACCAATGGTGCGAATTGGATAGTCGATAGGATCGTGTTTTTGATTTAAATAATAAGAGTATGCCGTCATCGCGGCATAGCTAATTAAAGTTGCCCAGGCCGCACCGCTGTAGCCATATTTAGGCACTAATAAAAGATTGAAACCAACGGTAAAGGCCAGTCCAAAAAATGAAATATAAGCTCCCATGCGAGTTTTGTTTTTAAGCTTATACCAAATATTTAGATTGAAATTTATTCCTAAAAGTAGATTGGCAAAAAGAAGTACCGGAACAATAGACCATCCTTCCCAGTACTTTTCATCGATAAAATGCGTCCACTGTAAAACGGAGGTGAAACTTACTAGGCCCAAGAAAATTAGAGACTGCACCATCACAAAATACTTAAGTACCCGTGCCATGTTGTTTTTTAAATCACCTTCTCCCGAAAAAAAGAAGGGTTCGGCAGCAAAGCGGAAGGCCTGAATGAAAAGCATCATGAAAGTAGCAATTTTCATCATTGCACCAAAAACGCCCATCGCCACGTCATTCTCGCCATCGGGCAGCAAATACTTCATAAATTGGTACTGAGCCTTCTCATTGCTTATCCCCGCAAGGAAACCAATAACCAGAGGGCTACTGTAAATTAATAATTCTTTTAAGAGCGCGGGCTTAAGCTTAAAGCGAATTTGGAAGAAATCGGGTAGAAAAAGCAAGATCATAAATCCATTACCAATAAGGTTGGCAATAAAGACATAGGCGACTCCCCACTCTGGTTTATAGAGAAGGTTTAAAACGGAGGGGAATAGACCCTGTTCCTTTAAATAAGGGAATAATAAGAAGAAGATTAAATTTAAAGAGACCATTAAAGCGATAGCACCTAAGCGAATAGCTAGAAACCGTAGGGGTTTGTTTTCTGCCCTAAGTTTGGCAAAAGGAACCGCAGCAAGGGCATCCATCGCTACAATTAAAAGCATCCATACTATAAAATAAGGGCGATCTTCATAATGAAGAACTACCGCGAGAGGCTCTAAAAAGTTTAGACAGAGAGTGACGGTTATAATAGATAAGAACAGGGTGAAGAGAACGGTATGACTGAAAACATCGCGACTTCCGTATTTTTTATCGTTGTAAAATTTAAAAAAGGCCGTCTCCATTCCAAAGGTGAGAACCACCATTAGAAAGGCGATCATGGAGTACAAATCGTTGAGAACCCCATATTCGGCTTTTTCAATTTGCCCAGTATGCAATGGCGTAAGGGCAAAATTTAGAAGACGTGCAAAGATGGTTGTTAGACCATAAATGACCGTTTGAGAGGCTAGTTTTTTTATTGACGACATTGTGGCTGCTAGTAAATGTAAAAGTAAATTTTCACGGGATAAATACGCAGTAGTGTTCAGCTATTTCTGAACCTTTGTATTAACAAAAAATTGCCCTTTGCAATTCTTTACCTTTGGCGAAAATTAGAATACCTATGATCAGAAAGATTGCTCTCTTATTATGGATTGGATTAAGCGTGAATGCGCAAAATCACGATTGCTACGAGTTACCCGCAGCCAGTTTAGAGGACATTAAGAATGACGTGTTTTATTTAGCTTCGAAAGAGCTTGCCGGACGCCTGCCAGGGACTAGTGGCGATAAGCTTTCCCGTCAGCATATTTTAGCAGTTTTTAAGTCAGCAGGCCTAGAGCCGGCGATAAGAGGCGGTTTTGAGCAAGAGTTTAGTGTGCCTAACCGGGTACTGCGCCTGGAGGGTTTGAATACTTTGCGCTACAAGAAAAAGGCCTTAAAAATTGATGAAGACTTTTACCCGGTTGCCTATTCTTCTAGTGGTGTGGTAAGTGGGAAGACAGAATATGTTTCATTCGGTATTGAAAGTAAAGAACTGAAACGCGACGATATCGACGATGAGGATGTTTTAGGAAATATAGCGGTATTAGAAATTAGTTCTCCCGATGGAATTCACCCCCATTCTAAATATAAGCAGTGGCATGATATTTCTAAACGTGTGAAGCTTTTAAAAGAAAAGGGTGCAAGTGCAGTTATCTTGGTAAAGACGAAAGGAAATGCCAATTCACCGTCAGCAGAATTTAAAAGTCTAGAATCTTGCGGATTACCAGTGATATTTATTCGCAATGCAAAAATTGCTAAGAAATTAAGACGCAGCCGTTCATTAACAATTGAGGTGCGCTTAAAGGAGTTTCGCGATATCACCTATAACCTAGCCGGGATTATTAATAATGGCGCCCCGCAGACGATTATTATCGGTGCTCATTACGACCATTTAGGTTTTGGGGGTGAAAATTCTCGCTACCGTGGCGACCAAGAGGAGCAAATTCACAATGGAGCAGACGATAACGCTAGTGGTGTCGCTGGTCTTCTAAGTTTAGCGCGTTATTTAGCAAGAACGGAAGATGCCGCTTTACGCTCTTTTAACTACTTAGTAGTCGCCTTTTCTGCAGAAGAAATGGGTCTTTTAGGGTCTAAGTATTTTACTCAGCAAATCAAGAAGATTACCAATCAGAATTTCTCATATATGATGAATATGGACATGATTGGACGCATGGAGGATGGCAACCTCGCTATAAACGGTGTCGGTACCTCACCGCTTTGGCAAGATATTATTAATCCCATTAATTGTGAACTTAGTTTAAAGTTCAGTGAGAGCGGTGTAGGTCCCAGCGATCATACAAGCTTTTACTACTTAAATATGCCGGTGTTACATTTTTTTACCGGAACACATGCCGATTATCATATGCCTACCGATGACGCGGAGAAGATTAATATTAAGGGAATCTTTAAGACAGTTAACCTGATGCTCTCTATTATTCGCAATAGCCCTATTGGAGATGCCTTACCTTTTTCACCTACCAAGACAGAAAGCACCAAGGCACCTAAGTTTTCGGTGACCTTAGGGCTTATGCCAGATTACCTTTTTAGCGGGCAGGGCATGAGAATTGATGGTGTAACAAAAGGAAAACCAGGCGAAGGAGCGGGCTTGCAAGCAGGAGATATAATCACCCAATTAGGGGAAGTACAGGTTAGTAGTATGCAAACATATATGGAGGCTCTCTCAAAACTGAAAAAAGGGGAAAGCACAACTATGTTATTCAAGCGCGGTGCGGAAGTGCTTAGCGCCAACGTTCAATTTTAAGCTAAAAGCATGAATATTGCCGTAATAGGAGGAGGAAGTTGGGCCACGGCCATCGTGAAAATTCTTACTGAGAGTAACGATTACGTAGGCTGGTGGATGCGCGATGAAGCCAATGTGATGCACATTAAGAAGTATCATAACAATAGCAAATACCTTAGTTCGGTAGAACTACAAACTGAGAAAATTGATATTTCTACGGACATTAATCATATTGTAAAGCAGGCCGAGATTCTAATCTTTGCCATTCCATCGGCATTCTTAAAGTCCTCTCTTAAGCCACTAACTGAGGATTTAAGTAATAAACAAGTTTTTAGTGCCATTAAGGGTATCGTGCCGGATGAAAATTTAATTGTGGGGGAGTTTTTCCATCGCAAATATTCGGTTCCTTTAGAAAGCATAGGGGTGATTTCGGGGCCTTGCCATGCCGAAGAAGTAGCTTTAGAGCGCTTAAGCTACATTACTGTTGCGGCAAAAGAGAAGGAGCAAGCCGCCTATTTAGCGAAGCGCATGGATTGCGATTTTATTAGAACAACTATTTCCGATGATATTTACGGTACCGAGTACGCCGCAGTATTAAAGAATATTTATGCACTGGCAGCAGGTATTTATCACGGTTTAGGATATGGTGATAATTTTCAGGCGGTCTTGGTTAGCAACGCGATTCGTGAGATGGACAAGTTCATTAAAGCGGTGCATCCCATTAAGCGCAACATAAATAACTCCGCCTATTTAGGAGACCTGCTAGTTACTGCTTATTCTCAGTTTTCAAGGAATCGCACTTTTGGCAACATGATTGGAAAGGGTTACACGGTACCCAGTGCCATGTTGGAGATGAACATGGTGGCCGAAGGTTATTATGCCGCATCTTTAATTAGAGAGGTACGTAAAGAAAGGGAGATTAAGATGCCAATTGCTGATGCAGTGTATAAAATCCTCTATGAAAATAAGAATCCTAAAAAGATTATGGCGAAGCTTACAGGCAAGCTTAATTAACAATTAGAGATAGGTAATTAAGTGATCATCCTTATTATGTGCACCTAAAATGGAAGAGTACAAGCCCTTACATATTAGTTATAAAGTAAGCCCTCGTAACTTTAAGTCGATTGAGGAGGAAAGTGAGGACCTCAATATTTCTTATCAAGAACGTCGCAGTTGCCGTCACTTTTCATCTAAACCGCTTCCAAAAGAGCTAATAGAAAATTTAATCCGCATTGCAGCGTCTGCTCCTAGTGGGGCACATAAGCAGCCTTGGCATTTTGTAGCTATTAGTGATCCCATTCTTAAAAAGAAGATTAGGAAAGCGGCAGAGATAGAGGAACGCGCTTTTTATCAAGAAAGAGCAAGCGAAAACTGGCTAAAGGATTTAAAGGTAATAGGCACTGATGCTAATAAAGAGTTTTTAGAAACAGCTCCATGGTTAATTATCGTTTTTAAAAGGAGCTATGATGTTTCAGCGGAAGGCTTAAAGTCTAAAAACTACTACGTAAATGAATCAGTAGGGATCGCTTGTGGGTTTTTGATAAGCGCAATTAATCATTTGGGACTCGCTACTTTGACACATACGCCTAGCCCCATGGACTTTTTAAGTAAAATATTAGAGAGGCCAATAGAGGAAAAACCCTTTTTACTCTTACCCGTCGGCTATCCTGCTTCAGATGCCCAAGTTCCCGACTTAAAGCGTAAACCTCTTGAAAATTTAAGCGATTTCTACTAGCTTTTAGGCATTCATCGTAATTGCGAGCCCTTTTATCGAAAGCTTTTCTCCAACCATACCGAAATACTCACTTTTGAGTATCGAAAGGAGAAAACAATGATTTCATACGTAAGCAAATATCAAATTGGTCTTTTTATTGCCGCTGTTGCAGTGGCATCTCTCATAGGTATCAATCAATACCATTTTGCCATGTGGAATCAATTTATTTCACTGCCATGGTTATTGGAAATCATTAACCCGGAACTTTATCAAAACGATCTTTTGGTAGATCAACATGTAAACTCACCTACTTTTTTCTTGTTCGGCTTAGCAGCAATGCTTCCTCTCTTTGCACAAAACACCTCACTAATGTTTGTTAGCCTGTACACGATTACTTTAGTGCTCACTTTAATTTCTTTTTACCGTCTTACGGAAGGTCTTTTTAATGATAAGCGCAGTGGAGTGCTAGCGTTAGTTTTATTGAGCTTTGCTTTCCCAGTGATAGGCAATGTTAGTCTTTGGGACAGTCTTTTAATGGAACGCACCATCGCTTTGCCATTCTTAGTAATATCTATTTTTAGTTCGGTCTCAAAAAAATATTGGTTAACCATTGTTTTACAGGCAGTAGCATTTAACATTCACCCACTTTCTGCGGCTTATGTTATTGGCGCCACTTGGTTTGGTGTCCTAATTTCGGAAGGCTTTAAAAAAGAATATTTTGCATATGGGATAAGCTTGCTACTATTGTCCTCTCCAGCACTTTACTTACGTTTTAGTGGCCCAAGTGAAGCGGCAGCAACAGCAGAGTTATCAGCTACTTGGCTGGAAGTTATGCGCCTGCGTAACGGAAACCATACTTTTCCTTCAGCGTTTCCTCCTGTTATTTTCCTTAAGTCACTGTTAACAGCTTTGTCCTTCTTTGTTCTAGTTGTAAAAGGCGGGTTTAAAAAAGTACAGAAAAAATACTTTTTAGCTTTCGGTGGTTTTATTTTATTGCTATTAGCAATAGGGACTGTTTTTACGGAGGTATACCCAGTGAAATTAATTATTCAGTTACAGTTTTACCGTGCTTATTTATTCTTAGTAATTTTAACCATTGCTCTATGGGCAGGGTTAATTGTTACTCGCCCAAAACCGATTTTCTTCCTTTTCGCCTTGCCCATTTTTTCCCAATACTTTTATGGTGAATGGTCAAAAACGGCTGGCATCCTTATTTTAGCGCCAGGGGCTTGGTTCGTATTACGTTTCTTCGGATTGAAATTAAAATCAAGCCTAGTTCTTAGTCTTGGATTCTTAGCAATAGGTTTCTTAGCCTTTGGATTAAGAGGCGGTATAAATATTGAAGAAGGAAAACAAGATGCAAGCTGGTACGCCGTTCAGGACTGGTTTAGAACCAGTACCGATATTAATAGCTTAGCAATAGTTCCTCCCAGGGAAGCAGGTTTTAGAGTACGCAGTCAGAGAGCGTCTTATGGCGATTGGTACGATGGCACCAAGGCTTTCTTTAGCGAGGAGTATGCAGAATATTGGTTAGACCATATGACCAAGCTCGGTTGTACCGATCCTGAAAAATTGACTGAAGACTTCCAGGAACTTGATCACGAAGATTTCTTAAAGATCTGGGAACAAGAAAAAGACAATTTTAGCGAAGCTTACGTAGTGCACTATGCCTGCAAAACGATAGAGAAATTAGACTGTGTATTTAAAAACGAGCGTTTCGCTGTCTATCAATTACCTCAAAACGAGAAAAGCAGAAATTTCTTAGCCGTTCAATAAAGTATTTCCCTATTTTTAGACATGAGCCCGTCATTTTATGATGGGCTCTTTTCGTTTTGAAAGACGTTTTTGTGAGGCCGCAGTCCGAAGCAATCTCATCAAGGATTGCGAAAGCAACACTAAGTAAACCGCGCTGCACTCGAAGTCAGGACCCAAGCCCCTAGAAAGACCATTTTAAGCGCAAAAAACTCGCGGCGGAAAGCCAGTCCAGTTTGTTCTTTTCTAAAGGGTTTATGGTGTTAAAGGCTTGCACTGCAAAAAGCAAATCGAGATTTTTACCAAGGGAATAGCTTAAGCTAGGATAGACAATAACATTCGAAAAGTCGGGGCTAAAAATAGTGCCAATCGATACTGTGAAAAGAGGGCTAATGGTAAAGTTTGCGCTAAGAAACACGGTGTGCTTAAAGAGGAATAAGTTTCGAGGGCTCATTACATTGTTGGCCGCTAGCATGCTGAAATTGGCAAAGTTTGCATTGCCACTCCCTTCCTCATTAAATAGGTAACTTATTTGTAAATAAAGCCCATTTTTAAAAATGTAATCTAAGCCAGTACTAAAGAGAAAGGCGGGTTTATCATCGTCAAAAGGAGCGTAGTAATTATATTCGGCTTTCAGGCCTAAATTACCCAAACCGCCCGCTAAGGCTCCACCCAGCACTAGGTCTTGCTGATAGATGCCACTAAGAAATTGCCAATCGTACTGCCAGCGATTAAACTTGAAGAGCACCGCCGTACTCGAGTTTTTGATTTTCGACGCGGGTGCAAAAACAAACTCCCAGCTATTATTAAAGTTGGGGAAATACTGAAGGCGCAAAGCATCGATGCCTTGACGTTCTTCATAGTCAAAGTCAAAATAATTATACTGGTTAAAAATGTCATTGGGATTCCAGACGGTATTGACGCCCCAATTAATGCGCTGCCGGCCCAAACGAACAATCCACTTAGTACTTTCCCATTGCCCGTAAAGCCTATCAATATTGGTGTGCAGGGCTAAATTTGGATCGCGACCATAAAAAAAGTTTAAATCTAATAAGCCCGCATCGGCATCTAGACTATTAAAAAAAGCGGCATTTTTTAGCTGACTGCCTGCAAAAAGCCGGTTTCTGCTGCTCAGAGCAAAGGACCAAGAATCGTTAGAGCGGTATTTAAAGTTAAGGCGATTATGGAAGAGATAGTCGGCGGTTTGCAAATCTGCGGAAGTAATAGTAGGCCCAAAAAAATTGGGATTGGTCAAGCTGTAATTGCCTAAAAATTTAAGATAACCCGAAACTTTTAGCTTTTTAGCCTCTTGGGCACTAAGGCTAAAGCCGAAAAGCAGCAGCCCGATTAAAATGCGTTTAGTGATTTCCCTTAATTTTTCCATCTTCAACGTAAATGATGCGTGAGGCCCGATCTATAACGCGCTGATCGTGCGTGGAAAATATAAAGGTTATGCCTTCCTCCTGATTAAGCTTATGCATCAGATCTAGTAAATCTTCGGTGCTTTTAGAGTCTAGATTTGCGGTGGGTTCATCGGCCAAAACAAAACTGGGTTTAGAAGCCAAAGCTCTTGCTACAGCTACCCTTTGTTGTTGTCCGCCGCTCAACTTTGCCGGCCGCTTATGCATTTGCGTTTCTAGGCCCACCGCTTTTAAAAGTTCTTGGGCGCGTGTTTTTCGCTCTTCGGCAGATGCGTTCTGAAGTAACATTATGAATTCAACGTTTTCTTGGGCACTAAGCACGGGGATGAGGTTATAAGCCTGAAAAACGAAACCGATATGTTTTAAGCGGAAATTGATGAGCGCATTGTCCTTTAATTTATGGATGGCTTTTCCGTTTACAATCACCTCTCCTTCCGTGGGGGTATCAAGACCACCGATGAGGTTTAATAGAGTAGTTTTTCCCGAGCCAGAGGGACCAACAATGGCGGTAAACTCACCTGCTTCAATTTGCAGGCTTACCTTATCTACCGCGCGGATGGTGCTATCTCCATCTTGGTAAAGACGACTAAGGTTTTTAGTTTCGATAATGGCCATAGTAAATCAAATTGTCCGTAGGGTTTCTACAGGATTAAGTTTTAAAGCTCTGCGCGCTGGATAAATGGCTGCAATAAGGGTCATGCTAAAAACGAGGGCGGCGGTGCCCCAGTAAAAGCTAGTGGGAAGTACAGGGTAAATAACCGAGTTGATGCCATAACTAGCCAGTCCATCGCTAAAAGCGGCTAAGTCTAAGCCACTTTTACCGCCTTGCCAGACGCTGTAGTAGGCGAAAAGAATACCCAGTGGCCCGCCTAAAAGTGCAAGGAAAAATGTTTCCACCATAATCATGGAAAAGATCTTGGTTTTACTCATTCCCACACACATTAGCATGCCTAGCTCGCGGCGTCTTTCTAGCACCGCCATTAACATGGTGTTAATAATGCCAAAGGAAAGGGCCATCATAATAATACCGATAATTATATAGAGCATTTGGGTCATAATCTCGTCCGCGTAAGCGAGCTCGGGGCTAAGTTCTTTCCAGCTTTGTACGGCCAAAGTGGGGAATTTTGCACGCAACTCTTTCTGTAAAATAGCGATGTC
The DNA here is from genome assembly GCA_051277025.1 of Roseivirga sp. Classification (GTDB taxonomy): domain Bacteria; phylum Bacteroidota; class Bacteroidia; order Flavobacteriales; family Schleiferiaceae; genus Croceimicrobium. Next base: position 12,947 of record JBNMPT010000013.1, read on the forward strand.
TATATCCTCTTTTAGTAGGCAAGCTATTTCATGTATCTGCTCAGGCTCAAGGCCAAGAAGGGCTTGCAAGTCGGCTTGGCGGACAAAAAGATTTAGCTCTTCCATTTTAGAAGAAACATCTTCATAAAAGCCTTTTACCTTAAAGGCCGAGGAGATGATATTGCCATGGCCGTCGCTAAAGTTGAGAATAATGCGAGCGCCAATTCTCACCTCTAGTTTTTCGGCCAAAGCCAGCCCAATTATTACTGGGTTACGCCCTTTTTCTGGGAAATATTCTCCCTCAATAAGTTTTTGATCAAGATGGCTTAATTGCGCTTCTGCGGAAGGGTTAATACCTGTAATTTGCGCGGCACCACTGTAATGCGCGGAACTTACCATGCCGGTAGCTTTACTGCGGACCGCATAAGCACTTAAACGAGAGTCATTTTCTAAAAAGGCATCTACGGAAGTGGCCGAAAAGGTATAAGCAACTTCTTTTTGATCGAGCCAAGCCTGATTGTGGATTTGCAGATGGGAAATATGATTGCGAATCATACTCTCTTTGCGCTGCTCATTTAAGCCGAAGCCAAAAGCACCTACAAAAATTCCCGACCAAATTCCTAAGAAAATAGAAGTAACCACCACTAAGCTTCTCAGCTTATTACGCCAAATGTTTCGCCAAGCTATTTTCAGTACTATTTTCATTGTCGCATCGCATTAACAGGTTGCAGACGGTAGATACTAATTACCGCATATAAGCTTAAAATTAGGCAGATAGCTAAAATAGCCCCGCCATTACTGACCCAAATACTGGGGTCTAAACTAAAAGGTATAATGGGTTCCATGCCATACTCTTCCATCATTTTATCCATCCCGTTCCCTAATTTAATCGGCTTATGATGGTAATACCAGGCAATGGGAAAGGCCAAAAGACTGCCACTTAAAACTCCAAGAAGGGCCAAAAAGCTCGTTTCCATAAAAGTGGTGAGCGCCAATTTAAATCTACTCATGCCTAATGAGATGAGAAGGCCAAACTCGTGCATGCGCTCGGCGGTAAGCATTAGGATAGTGCCGAAAACCCCGAAGCCGATTACTAGGTAAAGGATAAACAACATGGCTAATCCGCCGGCTCCATCGGCCTCCATCGCCTCAATAAGTTCGGGCATCATATCGCGCCAAGTTAAAACGGCAAATTCTTGCGCATCAAGTTCCGACTGTAAACTTTGCTTCAATTCATTTAGGCCCTCTTTATCTTTGGGAATAACTACCAAAGCGCTTAGTCTAGCGTAAGCGCCCGTAAGTTCTTGGAGATCGGCTAACTTTAAATAGACGGTACTTTTATTGGCTGCTGGGTTTTTGAGATTGGCAATGCCACTGATTAAAAACTTACCGTTGGCGCTCATACCGTGGTAACCCTGACCAATTATTACCAAGCTGTCTCCCACCTTAAGCTTTAGATTTTCCGCTAACTTTTCTGCTAATACTACTGCGCTTTGCTGGGCGGTAGGGAAACTACCCGCGCTAATATTTTGGTCTAATTCGAAGTGCTCGAACTCAAGTTTTAAGTCGATACCGCGTAAAAACCCCGGTCTGCTTTCGCTATCGGCAGAGGCTAAAAGCCCGAAACTCTCTAGGCGCGGTAATAGGGCCACTACATTTTTAGTAGTGGCGAGTGCCTGCTGGAGGCTATCGGGGGCAAGGATAGTTTTTTCTAGGCTTTGTTTTTCCCAGTAACCGGGTGCCTGAATTTGTAGAAGGCCAGTGGTCGCGTTGATTACACTGGCATAGGCTTGGTCGTAAGTGCCTAGCTGCATAGTGCGCATTACCAAGGCAAAAAACAAAGCAAAGGCCACGGAGGCCATGGTGATTAGGCTCCTTCTTTTATTGCGCCAGATGTTTCGCCATGCGAGTGTGATTAGCATTTTAACGTACTCTTTTCATGTACTGGGTGGTAAAGTATTCGCGGGGAACGGTAGTTTCGAAATCGAGGCTATGGTACTCGAGGATGGTCATTTTGCCGGGTTCAGCTACGGGCGTCATTATGGTGATGGTAGCTAGGGTGCGACCGCCAATCTCGCGGATGTTTTTGCCTTCCATAACATTCACTAAATCGCCTTCTTCATCGTAAAACTCGCTGCGCAGTTGTATGTATTCGGCCTGATCGATATGGAGAATAATTTTACCCCAAACCACGGGCGCATCGGTTTTAGGCAGAAGTTCTATTTGCCAGCAGGTACGTCCGCCAATTTCTACTTCCCCTATTAGTTGATGTTGGTAATCTTTCACCAGGGAAGACTCTTTTACTAAATCATCATTGGTAAAGTCGGAGCCCATCCAACTCTGCATCATCATACTCGGAGGTAGTTTAATGGTGCGCTCGATACTAGGAATCCAGTTGTAAATTTCTTGCTGCTTTTTAAGGTAAACCGTGCCTTTCTCGCGCGCAGGACCAGTAATAAGAATTAGAGAATACTCGCTGCCACGCGACCAGCTTTTCATGCGGATAGTACGCTCCCAAGTAGGACGTCTTATCGTCATGGAAATTTCTGAGGTACTTTGATTTCCGCGTAGCCTGTTTTCTGACTGAGTAACAATATCTGTGGCATCTTGACCCCGAGCAGAAAGACTGAATAAAAGGCTAAAAAAAAAGAGGCTTAACTTCATAACTGATAGTGATTGATAAGTTTTGCTTTGATTAGGGCAAGAGGGTAGCGGTCCTTTAGTATTAGCTTCTCTAGGGCGGTCCCTCAAATACGGCTTCCAAAAAGTAGGCTTCAGTTTCCGCATATTGAAAGGTCATTTCTATGGTATCGCGCAGTCGTTCTTTAGGGCTGTGATTTTCCATTTTTGTGAAAAACGTTGCGCTGAGGGGGTTTAAATAATCCAAAATACCCAATAAAAGGTTGTCTTTACTACTAAAGTAATGATAGATTAAACCTTTGGAAATCCCCGCTTCTTGGGCGATATAGCTAATACTCGCCGGCGCATAGACTTTTACGGCAAAGGCTTGCAAGGCAGTTATAATAAGGCTCTGCTTAGTTTGCTCTCTTTGGGCTTGATTCTGTTCTTTACTGCGCGGTGCCATTTTACATTGAACGATTGGTAAAAGGTAGTTTTATTTTTTAAAATAACCGGCCGTTCGATGGGGAAAATAAATAGATAATTGGCATTAATAAGTTTGGGTGGAATCTAACCATTAGCAAGTCGTTCTTGAGTTTTATCCTAATCCAATTGAAAATAGTGCATCGATTGTCTCGACGGAATTAATTAATTACAGATTCAATTTACTTTCGGTGACAGGAGCAATTATTAAAAAGGGAGAAGCAATTAATGGTAAAGTTAGTGGGGGATTTACCAAGGGTTTTTATTTTATGACTAATTTTAAAAAGCAGCTTAAGCGCGTGAGACTCTTTTTTTCTACTTTAATTATAATCAGCAAAAAGAAAAGCGTGCAATAAATACTTCAGGGGATAGGCGATTATATTTCGATTTAGATTACACGCTTTTTCTGGGCCTCCAAAAACAGCTCACCAAGCGGCATTAATAAGCGATTGGCAGAGAGAGGTACTAGAAACAATAACTTCTTCAGCAGTTATACTTATCTAAATCCTTCTGGTACGATCCATTTACCTGCCTTAAAACGGAAAAGTCAACAGGGCTTTACCCTGCTTAACACTGACTACTATGATAATCTCTATAAGTCAGGCGACTTATACACCGCTAATAGGCTAATGCCATTTAATAAAGGAATGAATCTGAAATATGATATTGCTGTCACTGGTTTAGATGGTGATAAATATATTGAAGAGTTAGAAATTGGTCAAGATGGCTCTTTATACTTGATCGGTTTCGAGAGTGGGCAGAGGTGTTTTTATACTTTCGGAATGATTTCTACAAGTGGTTCACATCCATGGTTTAGTAAGTTTCTCAATAGGGAAAAAGAGACGGCATCAAAAGTTAGAATAAGCACTTATCCTAACTCCAGTAGTCGAAACTTTACTATAGAATGGTTAGGCGCCCAAAATGGTGAAGCCAAGCTATTAGATTTAAAAGGTCAGGTGTTGCCGCGGATAAACCTTACGCAAGGGATAGGCATATTAAATACGGCTGGGCATTTGCCTAATGGCATGTATCTTATTGGCTTAAGCAGCAGTGAAGGGGAAGTGCGTACCCAAAAATACCCAAAAATATTCAAGCCGCCTATTTGCTTACAGAAAGGCTATTAGAGTATAGGGCTAGCAGAGCACTTCGCTCAAGATTATGGATTAGGAGTTAGCCCATGATAGACTGCACCTAGAATCTAATCTAGAGCAGCGCTTAGACGATGTGCTTTATAATGATTTTGGTCAAACTGTTCGCAGAGGAAACGATGTTCGTGCTAAGTCCATAAATCTTCGTGACTTACACGAAAGAGTCTATTTTCTATAAATATTGTGAAACGACCGAGTCTATGGTGCTCAGAAGATTATGGTGAGGCATTAACGCGCTTTAAATCCTGGGAAGCTTAATAATCTCATGCCTAATAGCCAAAAGGGAAGCTAAGAACTTACGAAACCTTTAGCTAGCTTAGCCTTGGTGCAACGAAAGGGTATAAATAAAAACCCTTCCGCGCAAGCAAAAGGGGCCTTAAGACCATGGTAAATAATAATGGCTCGGAGTGTGCCAGCCTCTAATACAAAGCTCCTTAAAACCAAAAGCCTAAGCGAACATAGGTGTAGTAGTTCGCGTGGTTGGTGCTCGTGCTAAAGTGAACTTCTAGGGGACCAATAAGGCTATTATAAGCATAGCCTATGCTGTAGCCATCGAGTAATTGTTGAGAGCTAAAAATTTCTTCAAAAGAGTTTTCCAGTTTAGCATAATTTACCTTGCCTAAAAGGAAATGGTTTTTCACTATTTCATAATTGATATCGACGCGGGCGCTAAGTAGGTTTCTGCCTGTGAGCTCCATAAAACGGTGACCAACAAAGCTCTGTATATAGTTTGCATAAGTTTGCCCCATACTGCCTAAGTAAATTTGAAAAGGGAGGTCTAAACCCGGCCCAATGGTATTAATACCGTTTACTTGACCGATAAAAGTAAGCTTGCTAGAGAGGGGAATAACCTGTTCATACTTTAGGTTAATCACCGAGCTGGGCTCTAAAAAGGTCTCAAAACCAATGCGCTCGGCTATAATGCGATATTGGGCATTTAAGCGAAATCCGCTGTGCGGAAAATTGGCATCATCAAAAGAATCAAAATCTAAATAGCCGTAATAATTAATGAAGCCTTTGTTAAGGTCGGTAAAATCGGCTCTCTCATAATCCTGGCTAATATCTACATTCTCAATTTGCACACCTCCGCCTATTGCATAGGCATCGCGAATGGTAGATTGTATAAAAAGGTCTAGAGAATAATCTTGGAAGATTCTTTGGTTTACGGCTTCTAGGTTTACAAACCTTTGATAACGGAAGCGTTGGCTGCTTAGTTTTATGCCGAGGGTGGGGATAAAACCACGATCCACGAAATAGCTAATTTCTCCGCGCGGCATATCTCCCAGAGCGAGGTCAATACTAAGACGGGAGTTTTTAAAGAGTAAACCACGATGGGTGTAGTTTATTAAAAGAGAGGTGCGGTAATCATCGCTATAGTTGATACCCGCCTTGAGCTTTTGTTGACTAGTATTTTCTTTAAGAGTGATTATTAAGTGGTAGCTGCTATCTGCTTCTTCGATAGAATAGTCAACTGTTTCAAAATAGGTGGAGCCGTATAATCGGTCTAAGCCACGTTCAATCTTTTTAACCTTTGTGATTTGCCCTTCTTTCACCCTAAGTTTTCCTAAGACGAAGGCGGGAGTAAAGCTTTCATTGCCTATAATTTTTATCGAGCTAATCAGCAATTCTTTAAAGGGTAGAGCTTGCTCTTTCTGGGCTTTATTTTTTGGTTGATCACGCTGGGCAAGCTCTTTCAAACGACTAAGGTGTTTTCTTGCTTCAATTCTACCCGACTCAACAATTTGGTCAAATTTATCGAAGCTGGTAATATCAATCCCGTCTATGCCTGGGCTAATTAAGATATCGGTAAGCTGCTTGCTGTCACTTTGGTTGAGGGAGTTTAAAAAGCCGGTAGTTTGTTCAAGTACTCGAATAATACTGTTGAGTTCATCGCGCTCACGCAAGTAATCTTGTAGGTCTATTCCTATTATATAGTCCATATCCTTTTCGGCCATATAGCGCACGGGGTAGTTTAACACCACGCCTCCGTCTATATAGAGACTATCGTCAACTTCATAGGGGGTGAAAAGTGAAGGAAAGGCAGAGCTTGCTCGTAAAGCATCTATTAACCTCCCTTGCTCAAATAGGTGAGAGTTTCCAGACTCCAAATTTGTAGCTACACAGAAAAAGGGAATAGGGAAGTCGCTAAAGTGTTCATATTGGTAGCTTTGCTGGGTGATCGTGCTTAATTCACGTAAGATGTATTGGGCGAAATTTACACCACTCGGTAAGCTAAGGCCATTACTGTCTATAGGAAAACTTAAAAAATAGCGGTCATCACTTTTACGATCAAAATAGCTTAGACGATTGCGCGGTACTTCGTTTGCAAGAAGGGCGTCCCAGTCTACTTGTCGCAGATAGTCCTCCATTTCTTTACCAGTAAAACCGAGGCTAAACATGGCTCCTATGATAGCACCCATGGAAGTGCCGCCAATATAATCGAACTCAATACCCGCTTCTTCAATAACTTGAATGGCCCCTATTTGAGCGAGACATTTCGCTCCACCACCACTTAAAACTAGGCCAATTTTAAGGTCTTCTTGAGCTCTAGCGACACAGCTTGAGAAGATTAAGATTAAGAGAATAAGGTTTCTTTTGGTTTTCAATTAGGTTTCTTTTTTTTGATCAGCGAAATGGTTTACTATCAATTTTGTGCGACTTTTTCCAATCACATCTTCTATCTCTTTTACGGAGGCGCTACGAACGTTAGCGACACTTTTAAATTTAATTAGCAAAAGTTTAATACTCTCCCCACCGATTCCTTTTATATCATCCAGCTCACTTTTAAAGGTGCCTTTACTGCGTTTATTGCGATGATGGGTTATTCCAAAGCGATGGGCTTCGTCGCGCATGCGCTGAATAACTTTCAATGTTTCAGAACGCTTGTCTAAATAGAGAGGATATGGGTCCTCCGGAAAATAGAGTTCTTCTAGTCTTTTTGCAATCCCTAATATAGCGATTTTTCCACGTAAACCTAAGTCGTCTAATGCTTGTACTGAGCTACTTAACTGACCTTTTCCACCGTCAACCACAATAAGCTGAGGGAGAGGTGCTTTTTCCTCTAGCAGCCTCTTATAGCGGCGTGTTACTGCCTCATACATACTAGCGAAGTCATCCGCTCCGATAACAGTCTTTATATTAAAGTGACGATAATCTTTCTTACTTGGTTTGCCATCTTTAAAAACAACACAAGCAGAAACGGGATAGCTACCCTGAATATTTGAGTTATCGAAACATTCAATATGACGCGGTTCATGAGGGAGGCGAAGATCCTCTTTCATCTGATTCATCAAGCGCTTAACGTGTCTATCGGGATCCACAATTTGGATGTTTTTGAGCTTTTCCAGTCGAAAATAACGTCCGTTTTTTAGGCTTAAGTCGATGAGCTTTTTTTTATCACCTCTTTGGGGGAGATGCGTGAAAACATCAGGAATGGGAAGCTTAATGGCGTGCGACAAGTATATTTCTTTCGAATGCGATTTAAAGCGACTGCGCAGTTCGGGAATGGCAATCTCTAAAAGTTCCTCTTCGCTTTCCTCTAATTTCTTTTTAAGCTCGAGAGTATGTGACTGGAGGATGGCACCATCAATTATTTTTAAGTAATTAACATAAGCAAACTCGGCATCGCTAAAAATAGAGAACACATCGACATCGCTAATGCTAGGGTGTACGACGGTACTTTTGGCTTGATAGCGATCAAGGAGGTCATACTTTTCTTTGATTTTTTGAGCAGCTTCAAACTGTAGATCAGCCGCAGCTACCTGCATTTGCGCGGAAAGGTTCTGCTTTACACCAGTTAAATGTCCTTTTAAAAGGTTCCTTGCTGCTTCAATATCGCGGTTATAGTCTTCTTCAGTTTGCATGAGTTCGCAAGGACCAAGGCAGTTGCCAATATGGTACTCTAGGCAAATTCGATAGTCTTTAGTTTGTAAGGCTTCCGCACTAAGGTTGAGCTTACAGGTGCGAATATGATAGAGTTGTTTTATCAGATTTAGCACGGTTTTCATCACCTTTATCGAGGCGTAGGGCCCGAAATATTCTGAGCCATCTTTAACAGGGTAGCGGGTGGTAAAGATGCGCGGGAAAGCCTCTTTTTTAATGCAAATCCAAGGATAGGTTTTATCGTCCTTAAGATTGATATTATAGCGTGGCTGATACTCTTTTATTAAATTGTTTTCCAACAAAAGGGCATCGAATTCCGTTTCGGTTATAATGGTGTGAATATTAACTATTTTCCCCACCATTACTCGGATACGTGAGCTATCGTGGTTCTTATTAAAATAGCTAGAAACGCGTTTTTTTAAATTCTTCGCTTTACCAATGTAGAGGATTCGCCCATCTTTATCGAGGTGCTGATAGATCCCTGGCTTTTGGGGCAATGATTTTAAAAGATTACTAATATGATCGCTCGGCATCTCGCAAATTTACTAATATCCTATGTGAGACATAAGTTTCTAGGTTCTGATTTTAATAGAATTATAATAAGCTGATTTTAATTCAGTAGTAGGCTTCAGACCCTAGGTGGATAGTGCTTTTCAACAGAAGGTGAAGCAAGAATAGCCGGCTATTTTGAAGAATGCAAGTACGGAGAACCGCGGTTAAAGAGAGGCGGGCATTTTGGGTTCACAATAAACTAAAACCCTTTGTCTTCCCTACTCACTGAAGCCCACTACCATTCTATCGCACCGCTCGGTCCTTAGTTCTTACGGAAGGGGCACGCTCTAATTTAAGATTGAAGGCAGGTGCAATTAACGGAATTATAAAACCGTAGGTTAACCTTAGCGCTTCCTGAGGGAGAATAACTTAGCTAGCCTTAAGTAGTTTTAGACTTTCACTTACGTAGATGGGCAATTCAAGAGGGTGGTGGTTTTCCTTTTCAAGGCGATGATGACCTAGGCGCACGATAAGGGCATTATAAGAGGGAATAACAATGATAAACTGCCCTAAGATACCGTGCATATAAAATATGTCTCCCGCCTGCGCATCTTGGTATAACCAGAAGCTTCTGCCATAAAAGTTATTGAATGAACCGAGGCTTGATTCCGCAATAAAGGCGCTGTCTAAGATGCTTTTCCCTTCCCAGTTCCCATTGTTTAGAAGCAA
>JBNMPT010000014.1:0-21906 GCA_051277025.1 Roseivirga sp.
TTATACTTCTCGTAGATGCTCATAACTTCTGCTTCACGACCCAAGAAATCTTGAGCGGTCTTATTAATTTTTTCTTGTTCCATGGCCCACTCCAATTCGGGGTAGCTAGCGCCTAATTGGTCTTCATCGGTGCGGTCGTCTCCCCATAAACCATCGGTGGGAGGAGCGATTAAAATCTCGTCAATTACCCCTAATTCTTTCGCTAATTCGTAAACCTGGCTTTTATAAAGATCAGCAATAGGACTAAGGTCTACGCCGCCATCGCCGTATTTGGTGTAAAAGCCCACGCCAAAGTCTTCCACTTTATTGCCAGTGCCTACTACTAACTTGCCTTCTAAAGCGGCAAAGTAATAGAGGGTGGTCATGCGCAAACGCGCCCGAGAATTAACCAGGCTCATTTCTTTTGCTTCCGAACTAGCAACAGGGGGTAAGCTTTCGATAAAGTGTTCAAAAACAGGACTGAGATCTACTTCGCTGCGACTAACATTGGCAAAGCGTGTTTGCAGATTTTCGATATGTTTGCGGGCACGGTTTACCTGAGAAGGGCTTTGGTAGATGGGCATCTCCACGCAAGTGACCGGAAAACCAGTTAAGGCTGCCAAATAAGAAGTGAGGGCACTGTCTATTCCCCCAGAAACCCCAACGATAAAGCCTTTTGTTGCGGATTTTTCGGTGTAGGCTTTAAGCCAATCAACAATATATTCAATGGTTTCTTGATTTTTCATAAGGAGTCAGCTTTAAAATAGTATTCCCACAGTTACAGAAACATAATCGAAACGGTAGAGGAATTGTTCATCCAGCCTAGGGTCTTCATCGGCCAATAAGTTATTGGTTAAAGCGCGATGATATTGCAGACGCGCCAAAGCTTTAGTGCCCGCTCCTAAGTCGTACTCCCAGCCTAGTCCAATGCGAAAAGTGGCGTCAAAAAGACTAATTAAGCTGTTGTTATCGAATTCTCTGCTTGGTTCCCAGCTTACTTCTTCACCGGTTTCAAAACCTAAGGCAAAGCCCATTTCAGCAAAATAGGTATGATAACCGAACTGACGGGTGCGCATCTTAATCTGGATAGGGATTTGTATGAAGTTCGCGCGGTATTTTCCGGTAGTATCATTGATATTTAAGGATCCGCCACGACGAACAAATTCAAATCCGCTGGAAAGCGCATACCGTTCTGTGAAACTATACTCCATTAATCCGCCAAAGCCAAAGGTTAAAGCGGAGCTTACATCAGCATCGAGGTGATTGGTATTAATGAAACTTATCTGACTTGAGCCCATCACCCCTAATTGAAATTTGCGATCTTGGCCCGAGCTAAGGCCAACCATTAAAAGCACGAAAAGAATACTGAAATTAAGGCGCATGTTGAAAGATTTAGATTGGAACAAAATTAAGACCCTTCAGAGAATGAAAGCCCATGGCGAGCAGCTTTTATTTTCATCCTTTATGTTTTTCTCGATATTTTCCTTTCAAGCTTGTGATAGTGAGAAGGATATCGATTTCAGCACCATCAAAGTGGAGACTGATATTCAGCGTTTTGATAGAGCGTTTTTCAATATGGACACGACCAATTTTACTGTGAATTTGGCAAAATTGGAGCAGGATTACCCGCCTTTTTTTAGCGCTAAAACGGAGGAGGTTTTTTGGCGTAATCAACAGAAAGACGAATTGCAAGGAATTCTATTTAGTCAGACTGAAAAACTTTTTGGAAACCTTGCAAAAGAAGAGGCAGCTTTAAATCACATTTTTAAGCGCTATTATCATCACTTCGGGGAACAAAATAAATTTCAGGTTTATAGCTATATCTCCCGGCTAGATTTCGACTATCCAACCATTGTAGCGCCACCGTATTGCTTTATTGGCCTAGATATGTATCTCGGTGAGAAGAATGTGGCCTATGCTTCATTGCCAAATTATCTGCAGTTTGAAAGGCAAGCGCAATTTTTGCTGCGCGATGTGGCCTATGCTTTGGCAGAAAACGTCTCGGGTGCTCAAGGGGATAAAAATAGGCTTATTGATGCCATGGTTTATTATGGTAAGATTTTATACATCACCGAAAAGCTCAGCCCATTTTTATTGGAGGAGGAGTTGATGAAGTATCCTAGCGATAAACTCGCTTTTTGTAAGGACCATGAGCGTGATATGTGGATTTATTTTGTGGAGAATGCGGTGCTTTTTAAAAGTAGTGCTGAGCTGCATCGACGTTTTATGGATGTGGCACCATTTAGTAAATTCCGCACGGAAACGGATCCTCAAACGCCTGGAGGAGTGGCGCGTTGGTTTGGCTATAAAATTGTAAGCGCCTACATGGAAGAGAAGGGAGATTTATCCTTAACCGGCCTATTGCAAGAAAAGGATGCCACTGAAATTTTAAAGCTCTCGGGCTATAAGCCTTAAGGGATATTCAATAAAGCGCGCATTAGTATTCTTAAAATGTAACTTTGCCGAAAATTCAATTATGGCAATTGCACATACTTCCGATATCAGTTTAAAGATTGGTTTAGATGATAATAAGGTTCCCGAATCTATTACTTGGAACGCTCCAGATAGTGGGGTAGAAAATGCTAAAACCAAAGCGACGATGCTGTCCGTATGGGATGATAAAACTCAGGAAACCTTGCGCATCGACTTGTGGACCAAGGAAATGCCCATGGATCAGATGAAAAAGTTTATTCATCAGAATATAATGGCTTTAGCAGATACATTGGAGCGTGCAGGGGGAGAGGCTGAATTAGCCAAAGAACTGCGTGATTATAGCCTGGAACTGGGGGAGAAAATGAATGTGATAAAGCGCGGTTAAAAAAAAGCTTCGGATACTACTTTAATACTTCTTTTCGGTTGACTAATAGACCAGATAAGGGAGAACAGTGCGGTTGCATATTGGCGGTCTTTATTTCTGAATATTTGAAATATAACCAAATTAAAATCGGCGATAATGGCAGCATAAGCGGGCGATAGTAATTTGCCAAGTACCACCATAGAAGGTTCATTATATGGGATTGGAGAGGAATTTCGTTGGTCTATAAAGACTGAAATGCTCGATGGAAAATGTATCTCAAATTGCGCTGGCCTAATTACTGGCTTACCGGATGTGGATACTATGGTTCTCGAGCCAATTTTAGGTCTATCACACACCTTTTATATCCGAAAATTAAGCGACCGTAGTTATCTTTATTGTCCAAATTACCTAGAGAATAAGCTAGTTTGGGCTTTAGAAGAAACAATAAGAAATGTTGAAAGCATTGTTGCTTCCGCCTGATGGCAATTTGATTTACAAGGAGAACGAGACGATAAATAGTATCCTATCAGACTTTAGGCCGAACTGAGGTTAATACAATTTTAGCAGGCTTGGAAATGCAAAATTTCATGGCCGAGCGAAGGGAAAGGAACCGTAACTTCGTTTTGCCCTTTTTTGAAATGCGCGTGGGTATCCACACTGGACAAGTCGTGGCAGGAATAGTAGGGCTGAAAAAGTTTCAATCTGATATTTGGGGCGATATGGTAAATACAGCCAGTGGGATGGAGACTTACGGAGAGGGAGGTAAAGTGAATATTAGCAAAGAGTGCTATCTAATAATACAAAAGGAACCTGGACTTAGTTTTGATGCAAGGGAAATAACGACAGTTACAGGGAAAGGGGAATGAGAGATGTATTTTGCCCAGACGGTGAAAGCGAATTAGAAGAGAAAAGAACAGAAAATTATTTCAATTATTTTTGAAATTTTTACGAAATTACCAACCAAGATTAATTTACTGCTATTAACCATGGAACACACAAAAGCTATTGACTACATACTGCATCGGCTTCAGCATGAATTACCAGGTAACCTTCGCTATCATACTCTTGAACACACATTAGGCGTTTTGCATTCTGCCGAGTACTTGGCTAAAAAGCAAGGGCTAAGAGAGGATGAGATTAATATTTTGCTTACGGCCGCCGCATATCATGATAGTGGCTTTACCATTTCATACAAGAACCACGAGCAACTTGGTTGCGAAATAGCTAAAGAGGCCCTGGCGAAATTTGGTTACACAAATGAACAAATTGCTGTTGTACAAGGTCTTATCATGTCTACTAAAGTCCCGCAAACTCCTGTTACAAAGGTAGAAGAGGTTTTATGCGATGCAGATTTAGATTATTTAGGGGGTGATAATTATGGTGAAATATCAGAAAGCCTGCGCGATGAATTGGGATTGAATGGTATCAGCCTTGGCAGTGAAGAGTGGCTAAGTATTCAAGTGAAATTTTTGGAGAATCACCACTACTGGACCGATTTCGCTATAAAGGTTCTAAATCCTAAAAAACAGCTTGTTTTAGATCGTTTGAAAGGTCAATTGCCTAAAAAAGATTAGCAGGATTAGTGCATTCTTGAAAAAGGCCTCTTCCTGCAAAGTAATTTACTTTAGCGGGAAAAGGCTTTATGTATTATTTGGCTAAACTTGTTGTGCCGGTCGCTTCGCCGCTTAGATCCCCACAAAAGAATAGTTTGTTTTCACTCCAATTGACTCATCTACTTTTACAACGAGTACTGGAATTTGCCATTCATTAGTGATTAGCTCTTGAGAGAATTTCTCAAATTGCGGGATAATTGTTTCTGGGTAATGAGCAATGGCGAAAATGTCTGTGTCAACCTCTGCTCCATAAGCAATAATCTCTTTGTGAAACGAGTGCTTACCTTCTAGTGAGCTTACTTTGTGCTTTACACCATCTTTCTTTAACTGTCTGCTTACCTTGATCAGGTTATTGGCCAGTCTCTTGGCTAAAAAGTCATCGCTTTGAGCCTTGGCAATCACATGAACTTCCGCTTTGAATTTTTTCGCTAATTTACTAGCGAAACTTACCATTTGAATTTTCTCGTAGGAAAGATCCACGGGAAGGACAATGCGTTTTATGCCCTCTCTTGGTCCTCTTTTTTGAGTGATAATAAAGGGCGTGTTAGAGCTAGTAATAACCTTAATGGCATGCGATCCAAACAACTTCTGTATGCCTTTAGCACCGTGGGTGCCCATAACTAGAAGTTGAAAGTCGCCAGCGTCGGCCTCTTTGTTTATATCTTTAAAAATGTCTCCAACTCTAACCTTAGTAATTAGCTTGGCTTTATTCTCATTGTCTAAGCCATTTATTAAGTCACTAAAAAGACTTTCGGCTTTGGCTCTTTCGGATTCATTCTTAATGATATGTAGAGCTTCGATTTCGCTCTCACCAAACTTGCTTAACTCGAAGGCATGATCTAATGCTAACTTGGTGGTAGGGGTGAAATCGTAAGGGACTAAGTACTTCATCTACGTAGTGGTTTTAGCTATAAAGATAGAAATTTTAAAAAATAATGGAGGCTCAATATCGCAAAAAGCACAAATAACTTTTAGGCGATTGCAACTTTCTAAAAATGCTATTTTAAGCTTTTAGAAAAAGTATAATAGCGTAAGAAAAGCAACTATAACTTAGCGTGTACCTCTCCTATATAATTAAGAATCTCGGCCTTGCCCACTCCAGTTTCGGCGGATGTAGCAAATTGCTTGGGCAGGACATTCCAAGTCTCAAGCATTTTTGCATTATATATTTTCAGGTTATTATTGAACTGATTGACTTTTAATTTATCAATTTTAGTAAAAACCATGGTAAAGGGCATGCCTGTTTCTCCTAACCAGTCCATAAACTCTAAGTCAATTTTTTGCGGTTCATGACGTGAATCGATAAGTACAAATAGCGTCACCAGGTTCGGTCGCTCTAAAATATAATCTTCGATCATTTTTTGAAACTTGCTACGACTGGATTTACTAACCTTAGCGTATCCGTAACCGGGTAAATCTACCAAGTACCACGAGTTGTTTATTGTAAAATGATTGATTAGCTGCGTTTTACCAGGTGTCCCAGAAGTGTGGGCCAGGTTTTTTCTGCTTACCAAGCGATTAATAAGGCTACTCTTGCCAACATTACTTCGGCCAATAAAGGCGTATTCATGCTTGTCATCTTGAGGACATAAAGTAATGTCTGTATTGCTTATTAAAAATTCCGCCGATTTGATCTCCATGGCGCGAAGGTAATTAATGCGCGCGGTTGAATCATTTACTAGCTTAGCAAAAAAACCTAGAATGCGGAAATCAATTCTTTTATCCTGTCTAGTAGTGCTTTTCTCTTGCGCTAAAAACAAGGCGCAGACCATAGAGGATAATGCACAGACCGATCTAAAGGTGCTGCGCTATCTCGCCCTTGGTGACTCTTATACGATAGGAACGGTGATTGGTTCTGAAAATGCTTACCCAGAGATTTTTGGTGATAGTCTCAGGCAAGATTTCCGAGTTGACAGTCTGGAGCTGTTGGTAATAGCGCAAGACGGTTGGACTACAGGAGATCTTCTGGCGGGGATTGGTCAAAAGCAATTGGCGGCTAACTTTAACTTAGTGACCCTTTTAATAGGAGTGAATAATCAGTACCAAGGAAGAAGTATCACAGAATATGAGCAGGAGTTTAGAACTTTAGTGAGAGGTGCCATTGCCTTAGCGGGAGGAGATAGTACTAGGGTTCTAATAATTAGCATTCCAGACTGGGGAGTTAGTCCTGCGGGCGCGGGCAATAGGGCTTCAATTTCTGAGGAGATTGATAATTTTAATTTGGCACAACATCAAATAGCCCGTCAAGAGGGGCTGCAGTTTGTAGATATTACTACTCTTAGCCGCAATGGCCTGCTCGATTCAAGTTTAATAGCATCCGATGATTTACATTTTTCGGCAAAGATGCATCGGCAATGGTGTGATTGGATCTATCCTATTTTATTAAGTAAAATGGCGCTACCATAAAAGGAGAAAAAGCCCGAGGCTTGTCTTTTGTTGGCGGCCGATTTAACGTTCGCAAGCGCCCACTTAGGGATAGGATAATTTATATTTTTAAGGATCTACCCGCTCGTAAAGGACGATTAGAGAGTTTGAAAATTAGCTTATCAAATTCCTAGGGCGGCTTTTTAAAAGCTAGGTGCTGGTCACCTTATTCATTAAGATTCCCAATTTAGAGACGACATGGTTTTTTAAACTAAATCAATCGCTAATTTTGTAAAAATTAAATTCATGAAAAATCTAAGTACTATTCTTTCTTCTTTAGCTTTAATCGGAGTTATATATCTTCTTATTCAGGGAAGTGGTAATGAGAACGCATCTGGCGAAAGCCAAACCAAAGAAGTGGTGGCTAAGAGTGCAGGGGGACTAAACTTAGCCTTTGTAGACACGGATAGTTTGGTTTCTAAATATGATTACCATCAAGAGCTTAAGGCTAAGTTAGAAGGCAGAGCGCAAAATATGGAAGCTGATTTGGCGAGTAAGTCTAAGGCATTTCAGGAGAATATTACAATTTTAGAGCAGCAAGCGGGGAACATGAGTCCTCAACAGATTCAACAAGCTCAGGCTGAATTGCAGCAGAAACAGCAAGAATTAATGATGTACCGCGATGAGCAGAGCCAGGCTTTATCTCGTGAAGAGCAAGAACTAACCCTTTTGCTAAAAGAGGATATGGACAATCTTCTTGATAGCCTTAAAGTAGAGATGGGCTACGACTTTATTTTTAGCTTCGATCCTACTTCTAGTGTTTTAGCAGCCAACCCTGAGTGGGATATTACCGATATAGTAGTAGAGGGTTTAAATAAAGCCTACGCTGCAAAGAAATCAGAGTAATAATTTAAGAGTGAAAAGTTTAAGAACGAGAATTTGGTTACCGCTATTAATAGCCTTAATTGCTATTACATCGGCTTGTGAGACTGATGATGGTTCGGAGGATCCATTAGCTAATCGCGCTAAATACCTTGGGGTGTGGCAGGTAACTGAAAACACAGGTATTAATCATCCGCAATTTTATGCAGTAAATATTAGCGCTGGAGCAGAGGCTGATGAAATCATTATCACCGGCTTGTATAATGAGAGTGGCACAAGGGTAGAGGCGATTATTTCGGTAAATACCTTGTCTATTCCCAGTCAAAATACTGGCGGCGTGTCTTTTCAAGGTTCGGGGCAAGCCAACGCCTCTTTTTCGCAAATATCTTTAAGCTTTACCGCCAATGATGGTAGCGGCCCCGATAATATCGAGGCCGTATTGGTGCCTTAGTAAAAGAGTTTTATATCTAGAATTTAACCTGTAGGCCTACATTTCCCCCAAAGTTTATTAAGGTTTCGCGAGGCCAATAATCGAGAGCAATCATGTCATTAAGCATATACTTGGCTGATGCTCTTACAAAAGCACCCCAGTTGTCGGAGAACCAATAGGTGCCTCCTAAGGACAAGCCTACCGTCCAGTTGAAATCGCGGAGATTATCGCTGAGGTTAAGCACTTCGTCACTAACGGAGGGGTCTTGGTAATCAATACTAGCCACGTAGCTATCGAGAAAGTTCATCTCTACCATTGGGATTACTTCTAGGCTAAACACATCGGATATTGTGGTGTTGAAATTCACCTTCAGGGGAATGGATATCATACTTACGGCCACTTCATCATCGGCGATAAAAAAGCTTCCATCTTCGTCTAGGTCTAAACTAATCCGTTCCACGGTATAACCACCATAGCCGCGGCTTATTCCAATGCCAAGATGAAAGGAAGAGGCTAGCTCATAATAAAGATCGAGACCAAAGTTAAAGGCAAATCCACCACGGGTATTATTATCTTTATCAAAGGAGCTAATGAGCGTGTTTGCCGCATCATCATTTATCAAACGCATATCAGTATAATATGGGTTTGCATTAAGATGCATGCGAAATTTAGACTCGCTGACCTTACTGTCGGTATAATAAATAATCTCGTCATCGGGTTGTGCCCATGCTACAGCGCTGCTGAGGATGAAGCAAAGGAGGATAATTCTTTTCATATTCTTAATTTAATAAATCTTTGGCTTTATGTAGTGCTTTATCTAAACCGTCAGCATAGCTGCCGCCGGCCATGGCAAAGGCAGCCTGTCCGCCCCCGCCTCCGCGAATTTCTGCGGCAAATTCTTTTACCAAATTACCGGCTTTCCAGTCTTTTTCTTTTAATAGTTCGTCACCGATAGCTACGGCAATTTGCGTCTTTTCTCCCGCGCGGGTTCCTACTACTGCGATTAAACGAGGATGCTCGCCTTTTAATTGAAAGAGCGCATCTTTAACAGATTTCGCATCGAGTTTACTCTCGGTAATTAACCTTTCAAAGCCGTTGATGTTCTCTAAACGCGAGGCCCAGTTTTTCTTTTCTTGAGCAGCTTGAGCAGCTTGAAAAGCTTCAAGTTGTTTTTTGAGATCATTATTTTCACTCTTAAGGCTGTTGATAGCTACTAATAAATCTTTCGGATTTTTTAGTTCTTGCTGAACTTCAGTTAAGATGCCAACTTTAGTGCGATAAAACTCTTGCGCCTTGGCACCCGTGTAGGCTTCTAAACGGCGAATACCAGCTGCCACAGCACCCTCACTTACAATAGTGAAAACACCAATATTCCCGGTAGCAGACACATGCAGGCCGCCACACAACTCGATGCTTTCTCCAAATTTAATTGCCCGTACCGTGTCGCCATACTTTTCACCGAAAAGAGCCATCGCGCCCATGTTTTTTGCTTCATCAATAGGGATTTGGCGAAACTCTTCTAGGGGTAAATTCGATCTAATCCGCTGATTAACAAGGTTTTCTATCGACTCAAGCTCTTCGGTAGTTAATTTGCTGAAATGGCTAAAGTCGAAACGGAGATGTTGCTCATTTACTAAAGAGCCTTTTTGCTCGACATGGGTGCCCAATACTTCGCGCAAGGCTTGATGCAATAGGTGGGTAGCAGAATGATTTAGGCTAGTAGTATTGCGCTTGTCTTTATTTACAACAGCTTGGAAAGAAAGACTTACATCTTCGGGCAGTTTATTGCTAAAATGGATAATAAGGCCATGCTCTTTTTTAGTATCGAGAATTTCTAAGCTCTCTTTTTCAGATACTAACTTTCCTTTGTCGCCTACTTGTCCGCCCCCTTCAGGATAAAAAGGAGTAAGATTAAGGACAAGTTGAAATTGTTTTTTCTTCTTCGATATTACCTCACGATAACGGGTAATGCGCACCTTGGCTTCGCTTTGGTCATAGCCTACAAACTCTTCCTTGTCATCTTCTTCAATCACTACCCAGTCACCAGTGTCAATCTTACTTGAAGCACGGGCACGTTCTTTTTGCTGGGTCATTGCTGCCTCATACTCTCTTTCGTTAAAGCTAAGACCGCGTTCTTTTAGAATTAAACCGGTAAGATCGGGAGGAAAGCCAAAGGTGTCATATAATTCAAAAACTGACGATCCTGCAATGGGACCTTCTTTATGGTCAAGACACATTTGATCTAAGCGATTAAGCCCAGTTTCTAAGGTGCGTAAAAAGGAATTTTCTTCCTCTTGAATTACCCGAGTAACTAGTTCTTGTTGCTTCAAAAGCTCGGGGAAAGATTCTCCCATCTGCTCCGCTAAGGTGTCGATCAATTTATAGATAAATGCATCCTTAGCGTTTAGGTAGGAGAAGCCATAACGAATCGCTCTTCTTAAAATACGACGGATAACATAGCCCGCGCCGGTATTGGAAGTTAATTGACCATCTGCTATCGCAAAAGCCACTGCCCGAAGGTGATCGGCAATTACACGCAGGGCAATATCACTTTTTTCATCGGTGCCATAAGCAACACCGGTAATGGCACTAATTTTTTTTATAATTGGCTGGAATACATCGGTATCATAATTGGATTGAACGCCTTGTAAAGCCATACATAAGCGCTCGAAGCCCATGCCAGTGTCTACATGTTGGGCAGGAAGCTTTTTAAGGCTACCATCCGCCATGCGGTTAAACTCCATAAAGACAAGGTTCCAAACTTCTACCACTTGCGGGTGATCTTGGTTTACTAAATCGGCACCACTTATTTTAGCGCGCTCATCTTCATCGCGCAGATCAATATGAATTTCAGAACAAGGACCACAGGGACCAGTGGCGCCCATTTCCCAGAAATTATCTTTTTTATTTCCGTTTAAAATTCGCTCTTTATCAATCCATTTCCCCCATTCCTTCAGGGCGTCGTTATCACGTTCCAGACGATCTTCTTTGTCGCCTTCAAAAACGGTAACGTACATTTTGTCGGGATCAATTTCGAATACTTTGGTAAGAAGCTCCCAAGCCCAGCTTATGGCATCGGCTTTAAAGTAGTCGCCGAAGCTCCAGTTACCGAGCATTTCAAACATGGTATGGTGATAGGTATCATGGCCTACTTCTTCCAAATCGTTATGCTTGCCAGAAACCCGCAAACATTTTTGGGTGTCTGTTAGCCGAGTAGCTTCAGGCTTGGTATTGCCTAAAAACGCATCTTTAAACTGATTCATTCCTGCATTGGTAAACATCAGGCTAGGATCCCCCTTTATTACTAAGGGCGCGGAGGGAACAATATTATGTCCCTTCTCTGCAAAGAAGCTTAAGAATTGTTTGCGAATGTCCGCTGCGGTCCACTTTTTAACTGTACTCATATGAATTAAACAAGGGCTTGTTTATTACCTAAAAACTAAGGTTTGAAAAAGACTCTCAGCTATTGTATCTTCGAAGCTGAAAAAAGCCTTTTTTAACTAGGCCAAAATTAAGGATTATGGCGAAGGTCAAGTACTATTACGACCCGAAAACACTTTCTTATCGAAAAATAGAGAAAAACGCAGCCTATCGCTTGCGTAACGGACTGATATACATAGCTTCCGTGCTTCTTTCTGCATTTGCTTTTATTCTGTTAGCAGATAGTTTTATTGACTCTCCGAAGGAAAAACGTCTGAGAAGAGAGCTGGAGAACATGGAAATTCAGTTTTCTATTCTTGATGAAAGAATGGATCAGGTCGGTACAGTAATTAGTGATTTACAGGAAAGAGACGACAATATTTACCGAGTAATATTTGAATCGGAGCCTCTTCCCGCCTCGGTTAGAGAGGCTGGTTTTGGCGGCGCAAACCGTTATTCTAAGCTCGAAGGCTATGAAAATAGTGACTTAATAAAATCTACCGCAGGTAGGTTAGACAGACTCACTAAGCAGGTTTACGTGCAAAGCAAGTCTTTTGACGATATCGTAGAGATGGCTAAAGATAAAAAGGAGTTTTTAGCAAGCATTCCTGCCATTCAGCCAGTTGCAAACGAAAACTTGAGACGAATGGCCTCTGGTTACGGCTGGCGTTTAGATCCTTTTACTAAGGCGCCAAAAATGCATTATGGCATGGATTTTTCCGCAGAGTCGGGCACGCCAGTCTACTCTACAGGCGATGGGAAAGTGCTTCGGGCTGATTCTAAGGCGAGCGGTTTTGGTAACCATATTCGTATTGATCATGGTTATGGCTACATTACTATTTATGCGCATTTAAACGATTATAACGTTCAGCAGGGACAAAAAGTAAAACGCGGTGACCTCATTGGTTATGTCGGAAATACTGGGCGTTCACGCGGTCCACACCTGCACTATGAAGTGCATTTAAATGGAGAAAGACTCAATCCGGTGAACTTCTATTACGGCGAATTGTCGGCGGAAGAGTATAATACTATCATTGAAATGGCAAGTCAATCTAACCAATCATTCGATTAATGCAGGAAGAAGGAATAGACGACGAAAAGCGCTATTACAGCATGGGGGAGGTTTCGGCCATGTTTGATGTTAATGCTTCTCTAATTCGTTTTTGGGAGAAGGAGTTTGATATTCTCAAGCCTAAGAAGAATAAGAAGGGAAATCGTCTCTTTACGCCTAAGGACGTACACAATCTTAAGCTCATTCATCATTTGGTAAAGGAACGAGGGTTCACTCTTAAAGGAGCGATGGCCAAGCTTAAAGCCAATAAAGAGGATACTGCTCAGGTGGCAGAAGTGATTTCCAAACTTAAAATGATTAAGCAGGCTCTGGCCGAGATCCGCAAGGAACTCTAGAATTTAAAGTTTAAGCCGGCGCTAAGCCAGAAACCAGGAAGTTCTACATTGGCATGATCGTAGTATCGCTGATCACCAATATTTTGAGCACGTACATAAAGGCGTACTTTTTTAAGCTGATATTGCGCGCTAGCATTCACTAGAAAAACGCGATCATAATCCTCTGGGCTCATGCCGCCTACTCGTATAAACTGTCCTTCCCGCTGCTGATAACTTAGGGTGTACATCAGGCTCAGCCTATCGCCAAGTTTTTGGCTTAAACGTAAATTGAATTTGTAATTTAGGTAGTCGAGAACATAAACCGAGTAAAATGGAGGATTATCAATAGCATCGCTTTGGTTGTAGCTAAAACCAAAATTAATATTACTGAAATAGGCAGACCGGGCAGAGGCTTTAAGCTTATAGCTCACACTAACTTCCCCGCCGCTAAAATTGGCACTGCTGGTATTATTAGCAAACAAGTCGCAGGTATCGCAGTCTTGGGTCCAGTCAATTATATTATTCCCGATGCGACGATATAAGTTGGCGGTAAAGTGCCAGTTCTTATTAAGGTATCGATAGCCAATCTCATAATTATAAGATTCTTCTTGGATAAGGTCCTCGCTGCCCACTGCTCCGCCAATATTGTAGTATAATTCGGTGAAACTAGGGAGACGGAAAGAACGGTTGAAGCTGGCGTAAATGCGCTGGCGATTGAATCTATAACCTGCATTTAGAGCGGGATAAAGCCCTAAACCAAATACATCGTTGTAATTTATTTGTAGAGCGGCACTAAAGTTTAAATTGTCAAGGGTGACAAGCTGTTCGCCGGCTAATGAAATGTTATTTCTTTGATCACCTTTGGTAAAGTTCCCGCGTTCGTCATCCAATGTAAGGTCGCTTAATGGTTGCCCAAGATTGGTACTGCGGATCTGTTCGTAGCGATAATCAACATTGAGGTTGGTCTGTCCCCACTTACTCTTAAAATTTAAGGAACTGCGCAGGCCATAGACTTCCGAACGATGATAATTATGATCATTATACCAGGAAGGAACGGTATCTGCTCCTCTTATAAAGCGATCATTTACCAGTTGATAGTAATCGTCACCTTCTCTAAATAGCTGAAATTCATCCCAATTGGTACGGGCGTATAAGTCGCTACTCCAAGTCGCATTGCCAATGTCCTGCTGCCAGTTTAGGCTAGCGTTAAGAGTGCGTGTCATTTCATATTGTTCGGGAAAGCGGGTAGAATAGAAGTTTTGGGCGCCAAAATTTTGGCTATTAAAACCGCCATTAAACTTGAGGGTATTGCCATTTATATCCCAGTTGCTTTCGGTCCAAAGGGTGCTGAGGTCGAAATCGGTATTGGTCTTAAAACCTCCCGATCGATTGTGACCAATGCTTACGCGTGAATTGTGTTTTTCCCCGCTCCAGTCAATACTAGCTTGGCCGTTAAAGCTTTCGAAGCTGCCGGCACCGAGCTGAATTTCGGTATTAGTTTTAGAGCCATCATTCTTTTTGGTGATGATGTTTATCGCACCACTAAAGCTATTTGCCCCAAAAATGTATGAGGCACCCCCGAGTAAGACTTCAATTCTTTCAATATCGTTTAAAGCAAAAGGAAGGTTCATTAAGTGATGTCCAGTTTGGGGGTCACTTAAGCGAATACCATTTACGAGCACTAAGACTTGCTCGAACGTTCCTCCCCTTATGCTAAGGTCGGTTTGGGTGCCGAAAATCCCTCTTTGTTGCGCATCAATACCGGTAACAAAGTCTAAAAGTTCGGCTACTGAGTTTACCGGAGCTTCTTCAATTTCTTGGCTGGTAATGATTTGTACGTTACGGTTACTATTCAATAAACTCTGTTTATAGGCTGCGGCCGAAACGACAACGGTATCCAGTAATTCTTGAGCAAAGCTTAAATGGCAAACTAAGATGAGGAGAACGCTGAGAAACTTTTTCATGAGGGGTGATTTGAGGCGGCCAAATTTATAATAAAAATAAAGCATCATATCTCAATTGATAAATAATGTAGCTTTGCCGCTTCTCACGGGGTGCTCACAGTTAATGTGGGCTGAGATTATACCCATTATCGCTTCTAGCGGTAAGCACCTGATCCAGATAATGCTGGCGTAGGGAAAGGATGTTGAAGGCGTCCGTAATTTTAATTTTTAAATAACTTTAGGAGCATACCCCGGTTTTCCTTTCATAATCCATTTTTTATGAAAAGACGACTATTAGTCCTGGCATTGTTGGTTTTGAGTTCTCAAGTTTCTCGAGCTCAAAAATCTCAAAATGTAGAGGATAGCCTGCGAGTGGAACAACTTGAAGAGGTTACAATTCGTGCAATCCGCGCGGCAGAAGATGCGCCGGTGGCGCAGGTTACCGTTAATCGAAAGACGATTGAGAAACAATTTTACGGTCAAGATGGAGCATTCCTCTTAGAAAAGCTGAGCCCATCTTTGGTCTCCTATTCGGAATCGGGAACAGGCCTTAGTAATTATGGTCAAATGCGTTTAAGAGGGATTGACCAAACGCGCATAAACATCACACTTAATGGGGTGCCTCTTAATGATATGATGGATCAAGGGGTTTTCTTTTCCAATTTCACCGATTTTGGAAATAGCATTGAATCGGTTCAGATTCAGCGCGGTGTTGGTACCAGTAGTAATGGTGTTTCATCTTATGCAGGCTCCATTAATTTTGAGTCAATTTCACTAGCTAATGCTAAGCCATCGGCAGAGGTACAGTTTACCGGTGGATCTTTCAATACACTCAGAGCGAGTGCTGAGGTAAACACGGGTCTGCAGAAGAATCGCACCGCATTTTACGCACGTTTAAGCAGGCTACAAAGTGATGGTTATCGCGAAAACACGAGCACTGCATCTAATTCTTTGTTTTTCTCGGGTGCCTATTTTGGCGATAAACACGCTTTTAAGTTTACTGGTTTTGCGGGTCAAAGTCAGAATGGTTTAGGCTATGCTCTGGTACCTTTGGCGCAAATTCAAGCAGACCCTCGCACCAACCTTGTTTCAGAAAACGATATTGATAATTTTGGTCAGTATTTGTTTCAATTGCAGCATACCTATCGTATGACGAGCAAAAGCAGTTTGGTTTCAACGGTTTATCACGGTGGCGCTGGTGGTGATTTCCCTTTTGGCTACAACGATGGAGACGGAGCTTTTGCGCAGATAAATTACCCGCTTTATAATTCTCATTGGGGTTTAATGTCTAATTATAATCTCAACACAGAATCTGCTGGCGACTTTACTATTGGTTTACATGCCTATACGTTTAACCGCAGAAATATTGAGTATATCATCCCTAACCGCAACAATCCTTACTATGAGGATGAGAGCACTAAAAATGAGGTAGCGGTTTTCGCAAAATGGGAGAAAGGTTTTAGTTTGGGTTCTAGCGAAAGCGAAGACTTAAAGATTTTTGCCGATGTACAATTGCGCCAATTGTCGCTGGCATTAGGAGGTGATCAAGAATTCCTGGGCGAGGCGCCTGCGATCCCTAACCGCGACTTCACCTTTTTAAATCCGAAGTTGGGCATTAGTTATCAGCTCAATAAGGAATGGCAATTGTATGCCTCTTATGGTCGCACAGGTCGTGAGCCCACACGTTTCGATATTCTCGGAGCGGTTAGTGTAAGTGCCGCTAATATTGATTTAGTGCGCGGTCTTAACTCGGTTCAGGCGGAGTATGTGAATGATTTGGAATTTGGTACCCGCTGGAATACGGAGAGTGTTTCTTTACAGTTGAACTTGTTTCACATGCAGTTTGAAAATGAAATCGCTCCTATTGGTAGGTTTATACCCGAAGGCTTTGTGCAAGTTTTTCTTAACCAGCAAGCGAGTTCACGTCAAGGGATAGAGCTAAATGGTAATTGGGATATCAGCAATACTTTTCTAAAACGAGCCAATGTGCTTTCTCTAAGTGGTCAAGTTAGTTTGCTTCAAGCGCAGATTAGTTCTTATCAGCCTGCTGGCTCTACCGAGGTATTCGAAGACGTTAGCCCAATTTTAAGTCCGCAGGTAAACGGAATGTTAGAACTAAATTACCAGCCCATTGAGAAGTTGAGTTTTGGTATTAGTGCACGTTATTTAGGGGAACAGTTTATGGAGTTGACTAATGATCCCAGTTTAACCGTTCCTTCTTCTTTAGTATTAAACTTAAACGCGAATTGGAATTTCTACAAGGAGCATGCCCTTAGTATACAGGTGAACAACCTAACTAATGAACTCTATTACACCTATGGTGCTCCTGCTCCTAGTGGTGGTCCAGCGTATTTTGTGCAAGCGCCGCTGCATGCTTATGCAACCTTAAGATTAGTTTTCTAGCGTCATTATGAAGAAGGTTTTACTACTATTTTTATTCTTGGGGGCGGTATTGGCCTGTCAGCAGAACAATGATTCCGTTGCAGTTGCGGAAACTGATGAAGCACAAGAAGAGACGGTTTTGGATACTATTCATTTGGCTTTAGATTGGACTCCCAATGTTTTGCATGCGGGTATTTTTTGGGCCGAACAGCAAAATTGGTTTAGAGAAGAGGCTATCCATTTAATTTGGGATACGCCGGAAATTGACAATTACACGAAGAAGCCAGTCTTCCGTCTTTTAGATGGGGAGGTAGATTTAGCAGTGGGTCCTTCCGAGCATCTTTTTGCCTTCGCAGTCGATAGTTCAGGAGTTAAAGCTCAGGCCGTGGCAACAATTTTACAAGATGACCGCAGTGCTTTTGTGCTCAAGGCAGAAGCGAAGGTCGCTAGTCCTAAGGATATTGGTGAGGCGATCTATTTGGGTTACCATACGCCATTGGAGCATGAGATTTTAGATGCTATGATAAGTGCCGATGGTGGTGAGCCTCAATATAAAACCAAAGAGCCCGGTCGTTTAGCGGTTTGGGATGCTTTTAGGCAAGATTCGGGTCAAGTGGCCTGGGTGTTTTTGCATTGGGAAGCGATGCTTGCGAAGAATGAGGGACAACAATTAACGAGCTTTATTCCCAATGAATACGACGTTCCTTACGGTTATTCTTCGGTAATTATGGCTCCTAAACATTTGAATGATAAGGACTCTGACCGATTAAAGCGTTTTCTTAGGGTTTTAGCTAGAGCCTATCAAGCGATTGCTATGAACCCTGAGGCTGCTGCTCAAAACTTAAGGGATAATTATAACCATAGTAATTTTCAAGATTCCCTTTTTGTAAATGCAGCGATGGAGGATATTCACAGTCACTTTTTAAATTCTGATCAAGAATGGGGTTTAATGAAGAGTGAAAAGTGGGAAAGCTATTCGCAGTGGATGCAAGAGCGGGACCTGATAAAGCTTTCGGATAAGGACTTAAAGGAGATATTCAGCAATCAATATCTGTCCCAGTAAGAGACTTTTATTGAATTGGATATAATAAGAAAGGCGACAGGAATTAATCTTGTCGCCTTTTTTATGTTTAGTACTAAAATTCTTCTTGCTCTTGAAACTCTTGCAGTGCATCTAGTGCTCTGCGCAGGCGGTCTTTGCCTTGACCCTTTATTATTTTATAAGGCCTCTCAAATTCTTTTACCAGTTGTAAGTGCCGATGATATATCTCAACCTGTGACTCCTTATTTTCGCGCAAAGGATCATCTTCCCAAGCTAGATCAGGGAAACAAACAAAATAAATTTTCCCTTCAGTAGATTCCTTCAAACTTAAAAGGGCGGGCGGTATTTTATCGTATTTCCGCTCTGCCCAAACCTGAAAGTTGATAAGGTCGGTATCTAAGAAAACGAGTTCTGCATTAATGTGGAGAGCTTCTGCCTGTCTACGACGGTGGCCGTCCAAAATTTTGATAAAGTCTTGGTAGGTGTAATCAGCGCCATTTTTCTCTAGGTACTCTCTTGCATATTCTTTAACCCAGCGGCTATGGGTTATCTCTGCTAATTCAGCACAAAGTTGCGATTTCCCGCTGCACTCAGGGCCTGTTACTACAATCCTCATTAAATCCAAGTTAAATAGCCGTTAATGGCTAAAAGTGTATAAAAAACAAATAAAAGAGCGGTAATTTTCAAGCCTCTTTTTAGGTAAAGGTAGACAGAAACTGCATCGATAACAATCCAGTACAGCCAATTTTCTGGGAATAAGCTAACCATCAAGGCGGTAGCTATAATACTAAATACTGTTGTGAAGCTGTCAAGCCAAGGTAATGCAGCGTCACTATATTTTTTTAGACCGTATCCGGCAGCAAGGCTCAATAAAATACCCGACAATATTAAAGTTACATTTAGTTCCCCACCTAAGCTTTGCATATTATTAAATAGAGAAACATCCCAATGGAAATATCCATAAAAGGCCATTAAAAGGTAAAATAGCTGTAAAAAAAATTCTGCGTAAATCTTTTTTCGGTAGCAGAGGTAAACAAAGGCAAGGGATGCTAAAAAAGCAAAGAGCCAACACCAAACAATTTGGTAAGTGAGTAGAATGGTATAGGCTATACTGCAAAGGACCGCGAACCACTCAATTGTTTTGAGCTTACCGTGCATTAATAATCAGATAAATCCATATTGGACAGATCATCCTTTAAAATTTTCAAGACAAAAGGTGCTTGTCCATCAATAAAGGCGAGGGTTATTTCTTTTTCTAGAGCGGAAAAAATAGCGAATGAATCACCAAAGACCTGCGTGCTAAGGGGGCTAACCACTATTTTAAAGCTTTTGTAAATCTGCAAGGCTTTAATAAAGGCATCTACTCTTTCTAGATAATTCTCTGAAAGAGGGTGCATGGAAATTTCTACACTAATATTCATTTAAAAGCTATGGATGGTGCGGGCTATTTCTCTTATAATCGAAGGATTCTTTTCGGTTACATTTCCAATTACAATAATATCTGCGCCTGCTTCGCAAATTATCTTTGCTTGCTCGGTAGTGCGGATACCACCACCCACAATTATTGGTTTGTCAACGGCTGCTCTTACTGCTTTTACGATTTCGGGATTAACAGTTTTGTCGGCACCGCTGCCTCCATCTAAATAAAACTGGCTCAATCCAAGCATATCTCCGGCCATTGCAGTGCAAGCGGCAATTTCAGGCTTATTATAAGGTAATGGTGCACTACCGCTCATATAGATAGCAGTGGTACTTTGTCCGCAATCAACTAGCATGTAGCCAGTTGATAGGTATTCGAGATTAATTTTTTTAATGTACGGAGCGGAAATAACTTGGTTTCCAATAAGTAGATCGGGGTTGCGTCCGGAAATAAGGCTCATAAATAGAATTGCATCTGCTTTGGGCGAAACTTGCATAATGCTTCCTGGAAATAAAATCACGGGGATGCTGGTGTGCATTTTCACGGTGTCAATGCATTGGTCTAGGCCTGCTCCAGTAATTAGGCTTCCGCCAATAAAGATCAGATCAGCTTTCGCTGCTTTAGCCTCCCCAATCAAGTGCACAAGGGCTTCCTCATGCATTTTATCTGGATCAATTAGAACGGCTAAAAGCTTCTTGGAGTTCGCTCTGGCCTTAGATACTATGTGTGAAATAGCGTTTATGGTCATGTTTTGCAAAGTTACTAAAATATCTCTTTGAGATTTAGTTTAAATTTGGCTTTCTATAGCTAAAACCCAAGCAAAAGTCTGGTTCCGATTTAATGAAAATAGGATGTGCAATTAATTGCGAACTTTCACGGATTAACCCTTGACAAACCTGTCTATTACTTAGTTTAATCGGGGAGACTCTCAAGTCTTTGCGCAGGTCTAAATTAGTATTGCCACTTAATTTAATGAGACTCTCTTTTGCACACCAAAAGCCAGTAAGTTGTTTTAAGCTTTCCGTTTTGCTGAGGGAGTTTAATTCTTGTTCGCTTAAAAAGCGTTTGGCAATTTTAGGGAATTGAGACCGGTAATTTTCAATGTCTACTCCTACATCCAAATTACTACTTATCGCCGCTGCGGCGTAGTTATGGCAGTGACTAATGGATACCCCTTGTAGGGAAGGAAGATGTGGTTTGCCGTCTTTTCCAAAGCTCAGCTCATCAATATCTTCTATAAGATGTTTGAGAGCAGCACGCGAGGCTAAGAACTCAGACTTTTTCCCTTGATGTCTAATTTTCCCCCATTTCTCTTTATCTGAGGGCGATAGCTGCAGCTGGTCAAGGTCAATATGATCGTTCTTTTCAATTTTCCAGAGAGCAATTTGTAAGCATTGCCATTTATAGATTCTATGTAAAGCCATCTTAATTTGTTTAGCTTTTTAATGAAGAGATTTAAGGTATCTTTGCCGATAATTTATAACACCGATATATTATAGTGTATGAGTACGAAGGTAGGAAATTACATTCCGTATAAAGTTAAAGATATTTCTTTAGCCGAATGGGGAAGAAGAGAGATTGAGTTGGCCGAAGCAGAGATGCCGGGTTTAATGGCATTGAGAGAGGAGTTTGGTAAAGAAAAGCCATTGAAAGGATCGCGTATTGCGGGTTGCTTGCATATGACTATCCAAACGGCGGTATTAATTGAAACCTTAGTTGAGTTAGGTGCAGATGTTACATGGTCTTCTTGTAATATTTATTCTACTCAAGATCATGCAGCGGCGGCTATAGCTGTAACAGGCGTTCCTGTTTATGCTTGGAAAGGCATGAACGAGGAAGAGTTCGAATGGTGCATTGAGCAAACTTTATTTTTCGGTGAAGATCGCAAGCCACTAAACCTGATTTTAGATGATGGTGGTGATTTAACCAATATGGTTTTAGATGTTTTTCCTGAGTTAGCAGGAGGCGTTAAGGGCTTAAGTGAGGAGACGACTACCGGCGTTCATCGTTTGTATGAGCGTATGAAAAATGGTACTCTTCCTATGCCGGCAATTAACGTGAATGATTCCGTTACGAAGTCGAAATTCGATAACAAATATGGTTGTCGCGAATCAGCAGTAGATGCCATTCGTAGAGCAACTGATATTATGATGGCTGGGAAAGTTGCCGTTGTTGCTGGATATGGTGATGTTGGTAAGGGCACAGCGGCCTCATTAAGTGGTGCTGGCTGTAGAGTAATTGTTACTGA
>JBNMPT010000015.1:0-21722 GCA_051277025.1 Roseivirga sp.
TACTGTTACCGCTCTAGTTATTGGATCAAGAACATTAATCTTATCGAAGGAGGATATGTACAATCCATATAAGGTACTAATCACCAAGTAGGTGGCGAAAAACTTCACCAAGAAAAGGATTGTGGGCTTAAACTCCTTCAGCATAGCTTTATAAATCGTAGTAGCGATTGAACATTTCGGTTCTTAAGCCAAAGATCAGCATCGCAGACTCTTGATTCAGCATAGAGCTTGTTTTTACTCCCTCTGTTACCTCTGGTGAAAAGTTGCGGTAACGAATACCCAATTCAAATTTCAAATTACTGGCAGGGTTGATAACGTAAGCCGCACGAGCCTGAAGATAAAAGTAATTTGCACTTAGCCCTTGCGCAATTTCATTACCCAGATCCTGTTCTCTAGTTTCGTAAGAAAGATATATATCAGAACCCCAATTTGACCCCGCAGCATCTGCGCCAAGCCTACCAAAGTTAAATTGAAGATCTCCTTCCCATCGATTCTGTTGATAGATAGCCTGATAAATAAACTCATGAAAGTTTGCTCCCCAAGGATGGGCTAATGGTGATCCATAGTGGGCATAATTAGTCAGAACCTCTCGATGCTGATAAGTATGGGGACGAGCAGTATTATATTCAAACCTCTGAAAAAGACCTTCAACGTTAAAAGCATCATACCATTTATAGCCTAATTGCAATCCATACTTATTTACCCAACTACCTTCTTGCGCTAGAATAGAGGAAAGTTGAAATTCATCCAGCACAAACTGCCCATAAAGCATTTGCTGGTCAAAGGTTTTATAGGAAAAAGCCGCTCCTAAAAGCGCATTTCCATTCCTTGAACCCACCGCAAATTCTACCGGCCGATAAAAAATTATAGGGTTTAAAAAACTAGCATCTAAGCCCTCTTGCTGTGAAGTATCACCCACCATTATCGCCTCAAAAACGCTGATGTTTAAACGAGAGTTAATATTTATACTAAGGTAATGTGAGCTAAGGTATTTTCGCGCGTAATTCACAGGACTGACCGCCACGGAATTACGTATATCGTACATCTGAGTCCAAAGGTTCACGTACTTAAAGCGCCAGAAAGTGGTTTCTATGCGGAAAAATGGATAGCTAAAACCACCATCTGATAAGAGCATAGAGCGATAACCTTCACCAAAAAAATTACGCCCTTGTCCTGCGGTAAAAACAAAAAACTCACTGGGATTATAACTAACCTCTCCAGCTACATATCCGAAATCATAAGCCCCTTCGCCAAAACTTCTCACCGGGCTACTCTGTCCGGGAATTACTTTCCGCCTAGCAGCGTACTGACTAATATAATCGGCAAAGCGCCCTTGATTTTCTAAAAAAGTAGAGTAAAAACTAAGATTCTTCCCGATACGCCCTTCTATTAAATACCCGCGCGTATTCATGTAACGATAATCCTCCTCGCCCTGTTCGAAGCCCATTTGAAAGTTTACTAATGGATCGATAGTAATCGCATATTTCTCATCTTCAACCTTCACTAGATGTTCATGCCATGCCTTTCGGTTTAACCAAGATTTGTTCTCTGGCGAACCTGCAGGCAAGGTGGAAATAACCGTATCGATTTGTCGACGATTAAGAGGTCGTATCGCGCTATGAATTTCATTTTTCTTCAGATAAATATCTGCCTCTTCCTTAATATTATTTAAAGAATTAATGTGTTGATAAAAGTACTGAGCCTCTAATGTTCTGGCACTAAATGTCAACAAAAAACAAATCAATAAAATTCTCATTTTGACTTTACCTGAAGATCAAGGGACTCGTAGATGGAGTTATTACTGATGTATTCTGGCACTAAGCTTTTTAAAGAAGCCACTAATGATAAATTATCATTAGACCCTAAAGCCATCCGTACTCTTTCAATAGCTAGATGAATTGAATCTGCATCCATCTCCATGGTCTGTGCAATCATAATCTTAGGATGATGTGTTTCAATAGCATTTTCCTTTCCAGTGAGAAGCTCCTCATATAACTTTTCTCCCGGACGAAGCCCTACCTCCACTATCTCCATGTCTTTACCTAACTCAAAGCCCGATAGCTTGATCATCTTTTTCGCAAGATCATAAATCTTAACCGACTCACCCATGTCGAAAACAAATATCTCGCCTCCTTTACCCATTGCTCCTGCCTCAAGTACCAGGTTGCAAGCTTCAGGAATAGTCATAAAATATCGAGTGATATCCTTATGCGTCAAGGTAATCGGGCCACCCTTCTCCAATTGCCTGCGAAAAACAGGTATTACCGAGCCGTTCGAACCCAGCACATTGCCAAATCGAGTGGTAATAAACTGAGTTTTAACACCCTCCCGGGAACCAACACTTTGAGTATATAGTTCAGCCGTTCGTTTGGTCGCTCCCATCACATTGGTGGGATTTACTGCTTTATCGGTACTTACCATCACGAATTTAGAAACGCCATATTTAACCGCAAGGTCAGCCATGTTTTTTGTTCCCAAAACGTTTACAGATACCGCTTCATAAGGATTATCCTCCATTAGAGGGACATGCTTATAGGCTGCTGCATGAAATATGAGGTCCGGCCGATAATTTTCAAAAACCTTTTCCAGGCGAGTACGGTCACTCACATCGGCGATGACACAATCCGCAATATCATCAAAATTGTCAAAAATATTCTTAAGCTCTAAACTAAGCTCATACATAGGAGACTCTGCTTGGTCTAATAGTATTACCTGGCTTGGTTTGTAGTACATTACTTGCCTAACTAACTCACTGCCAATGGAGCCTGCTGCTCCCGTAATTAGAACCTTTTTCTCGTTAACCTCTCGCTGTACATTTTTACTGTCCAATTTAATTTCCTCTCTTTCCAAGAGGTCTTCAATTCGAACCGATTTAATTTGTTTAGTACTCAGTTCTCCCTGAATCCAACTATCTACTGGCGGTATAACCTTTACCCCTATATCAAAACTCAAACTCTGATCTACGATCTCATTTTTACGCCTAACGGATATTCCCGTTTGGATAGACAAAATAACTTGGTCTACCTTGTTTTTAACAAGATAAACTTTATTAAAAGCTTTTTCATTGGGTAAAATTGGAACACCCTCAATCGACTTGCCTATCTTCTTCGGGTTGTCATCTATAAAACAGACAATACGGTATTCACGACTAGTATCAAGTTCAAGAGTATTTTTCGTTATCATACCCGATGCTCCTGCACCATAAATCATCACACTAGTTACCTTAACTTTATTTTCTGTTTGAAAACGAAAGAACAATCGTTTCACAGCAAATCTTGAGCCAATTAGGACGACAATCCCCAACAAAAACTGAATAACTAGCACCGAGTTTGGCACGATAAGAAACTGCATAAATTTGGGCTCGTAATAGTATGCAAGATTGCTTCCTAAAGACAGAATCAACAAGGATATTAGTCCTCCGCGGAATATCGCATAAGCATCGGAAATACCGGTGTGTCTAATTACACCAATATGCGATTTACTCATAGTGAAGCCAATTAGATAAGACAAAAGCACAAATGGCAGTTTGACCAGAATAAGACCGGAAGGAACTGATGTAATCTCAAGATTATATCTTAATATAACTGAGACTTGATAGGTAGTTGACACAACTAACAAATCAAAAATTAGCACAATCCAATGGGATAGAAAACGATCAGAATTACGAAGGATAATCTTCCTTAGCATAAACCTTTATTCTTTAATTAAAACTTCCTTTACCCTTCCCTGCAGTATAGCAAAGATAGAGTATTATCAATTAGATCGATTTTAAAGACTATAATAAACCCCCTATTTACCTATTGATTGATACTCAATTAGATCTGCTGCCAATAAACCAAAGATTCTAATTCAACCATTTGAAAGTAAAATCTCAAAATATCACTATATGTGAGACCAGATTTACTCATTGCAATCGCACCATCTTGGGACAATCCTACTCCGTGGCCAAAACCAAAGCCATTTAGTATGATGCTATCGCCCTTTATTTCCCCCTTAAAATAAGTCGATTTCAGCCTAAAGTCATTCCGAACTTTGGTCAATTTCAGACTTTTTCCATTAAATCTAAAATGACTCTCCCGTCCATCTTGATGCAAATTAAGAACTGCCTTTTGGAGTTCTACATCATTCTTAACGCCCAGCATTCTTGCATAATAGCTAAAATATTTTTCCTTAGAAAACTCTTTTGTCCAACTATAAGATCCCACGTCGATACTGAAGCTATCCTTAGAGGCTTTTAGATAGTCGATCGGACGAAGCCAAACATCTTCTGAGTTTACCGTATACCCGCCGCTATTTGCATGAAAGACACTTAATATCGGTTGACAATCACTGCTTACAAGAATAGTGTCACGTGTTAGCGCTACCGCTTTCTCTATAAGATCTTTATGGATGTAGTGAGCCTTGGAATGATAAACTTGGGAGCTTACATCATCTTTAAGATTGTAGCCTTCTTTGGCGTGCTTTTTAAGGTTTCGAAGAGCAAATGTCCTTGCTAATACCGCTTGCGCTTTATAAAACTCAAGCTCTGGAACATGACCGGCTTCACTTTCAACGACCCCAGCCACGTATAGCTCTAAATTCACTCTATTAATGAGAAAGAGTTTGCTAGACTTGTTCTCAATTTCAATATCGCCGTAATAAGCTCTCTCCTTCTTATTAACTATTATGCGAAACTGTTGTAAGGAGTCTAAACCCTTGAATAGAACTTTTTGATAG
This sequence comes from Roseivirga sp., assembly GCA_051277025.1. GTDB lineage: Bacteria > Bacteroidota > Bacteroidia > Flavobacteriales > Schleiferiaceae > Croceimicrobium. The sequence continues at coordinate 4,717 of JBNMPT010000015.1, forward strand.
ATTCCTAAATCATGTTGCCCACGCTTCAGCTTTAGGCCTTCCGCAGTATTGGCTAAATAAAAAGTTCTTAGGCTATCCGCGGCAAAAACATCATAAATCGTATCAATAATACTCCCCTCTTCGTCAAGAGCCAAAAGACAAAAATCAATATCGTCAGTCGTAATGATAGTTTCTTGCACATCAGTTACTGAAAATAACCTCACGCGCAAATCTAAAGCCTGCACCGCGTTTGAAAAAACAAATAATAACAGTAAAATATTAAGTCGTAATGTCTCCATAAATCAACTGTGCTGCTTTATCTGAGGCACCCGCTCCTCCTAAGTTTCCCTTTAATTCTTTGTACGATTGGATCAGTTCCTCACGTTTGGAAGTGTCCTTTAGTCTTTTAAGCTCTTCTCGTAAGCGTCCGATCGTGAATTTTTCCTGTATTAGCTCCTTCACTAATTCTTGATCCATAATCAAATTGACGAGGGAGATATATTTGATGTCTACTAAGGCCCGCGCAATAAAATAACTAATCCAACTACCCTTATAGCAAACAACCTCTGGCGTACCAATTAAAGCCGTCTCCAAAGTTGCCGTGCCGGAAGCAACTAATGCATAATTGGCAATTTCCAAAATATCATAAGTCCTTCCAAAAACAAGATTCAACTCTTTTCCAGGTAAGACTTTTTGGTAAAAGTTTAAGTCCTGAGAAGGAGCACCAGCAATAATCCATTGCAGGCCCTCTGCTTCAGCCGCTCCCACCATTAGCGGGAGCATTTTAGATATTTCCTGGTTTCTACTCCCCGGAAGCAGCGCTACTATCTCCCTTTCTTCATTAAGAGAGAACTCATTAATACGTTCCTTTCTATTAAATTCTGGTCTTTCTGAAATAGCGTCTAACAGAGGATGTCCAACAAAGTCCACAGACATATCAAATTGTTGATAAAAGTCTTTTTCGAATGGGAGTATGGTTAGCATTCTATCTACATCTCGCTTCAATTTAAAAGCGCGATTCTTTTTCCAAGCCCAAATTTGTGGTGAAATATAGTACACCACGTGGATACCTTCCTTCTTTGCAAACTCGGCAATTCGCATATTAAAACCTGGATAATCTATTAAGACTAGCACGTCTGGCTGGAAGCTTAGAATATCTGCTTTGCAGTATTTTAAGTTCCCGAGAATGGTGCTTAAGTTTAGAACTACTTCTAAAAAGCCCATAAACGCCAGCTCACGGTAATGCTTTACTATCGTTGCTCCTTGAGCCTGCATCAAATCACCACCCCAAGCTCTAAACAGTGGGTCGCTGTCATATGTCCTAAGGGCTTTAAGCAAATTGGATGCGTGTAAATCACCACTTGCCTCACCCGCAATTAAATAGTACTTCAATTTTTTAGCTTTTGTTAAAAGTATGATTTACGCGGAATGCTTCGAAAGCTAATTAGAAAACTTTACAACAAAAACTTGTAGATAACCATCAGCAGCAAAAGTACTACGGTCGACTGTAACACCCCATTCCCAACTCGTGTTTTTTCAAAGCGTAAAAGGAGGAAAAAACAGGCGGAATTTATGAGCATACCGAAAGTAAGTAGGCCTATATTGAGTTGTTTTACTAGTTCATAATTAAATTTTTGTACCCCCAAGTATTCGGGTCTTAAAACAAAAATTACATAGAAACTGAGCAAAGGCATTAATAAGCCTAAAAGGAAACCTAAAGCCTGTTCTTGTCTTGGACTTAATTTGATCATAAAAGTGAAACGGTCAGGAGAATAAAAAATTTGATTATAACTGCCAGTTCTTGATTTCGCCAATAAGACTATGGGCGGTTAAATCAGTAGTCATAGGCACCATAGAAATATAGTTATTCGCCAAGGCCCACTCATCGGTATCATCACCACTGTCGTAGTTTACAAATTTACCTGTTAACCAAAAGTAGTTTCTCGATCTGGGGTCTTCCCTTCTATCGAACTCTTCCTCCCAATTACCATTGCTCTGACGACAAACCTTAATTCCCAAGTAAGGCTTTCCTATAAACTTGGGGATATTCACATTTAAAACTGTTTTCGGGTTTAGCCCTTTCTCCAGCAAGCTTTCACAGATGCGCTTAATAAAGGGCAAGCACTCTGCAAAGTTTGCCTCCCAGCTAAAATCACATAAAGAAAAGCCAACCGATGGTATTCCTTCGATACAGCCTTCCATTGCAGCAGACATAGTACCAGAGTACAATACGTTAATCGAAGAATTACTGCCATGATTGATGCCACTGACCACTAAATCCGGTTTACGGTCAAGAATTTCATTAACTGCCAACTTGACGCAGTCAACCGGTGTCCCCGAACAGCTATATTCTTTCTGTGGCCCATCGTCGATAGTGATCGGATCACATCTAAGAATACCATTAATTGTAATCGCATGGCCCATTGCCGACTGGGGACTATTTGGCGCAACCACCACAACCTCACCTAATTGATTTACTACATTAATCAAGTTCCTGATCCCCGGAGCGGTGATCCCATCATCATTACAAACAAGTATAAGTGGTCTTTTAGCCATAGAGATTATTTAGAGGTTAAAACTATTATTTTATGCTTAGTTAGAGGCATGTAATTTGGTATTATTGTGAAAGATTAAAAGCAAATAAAAATGACTGTATTTATAATCCTTATTGGGTTCGTGATTTTAGGCTTCATTGCGCAGGGACGCCTAAAAAGTAAATTTCGTAAATACGAAAAAGTAGGCCTGCAAAATGGACTCAATGGAAGAGAAATAGCGGAAAAGATGCTTGCCGACCATGGGATCCGTGATGTACAGGTTATTTCAACACCCGGTAGATTAACCGATCATTATAATCCTAAAGACAAAACTATTAATTTAAGCGAATCCGTATATGATAACCGCTCCGTTGCAGCGGCAGCAGTAGCTGCTCATGAAGTAGGTCATGCTGTACAACATGCCACTGCATATCGCTGGTTAGAGTTTCGTTCGGCTATGGTTCCCGTTGTTAGCTTTAGTAGTAAAGCCATCAACATTATCTTTATGATTATGATCTTCGGTAGCTTCCTGATCTCACTTTTCCCGCTTGATGTAGTTTTTCTTACCGTTATATTCTTACAAGGTGCTATCACCATTTTCTCATTAATAACCTTACCAGTAGAATATGATGCCAGTAACCGTGCCTTAGCTTGGCTTAAGAATACAAACACGGCTAACCCATCAGAACACGCCATGGCCAAAGATGCTCTTGGAGCTGCTGCAAACACCTATTTAATTGCGGCATTGGCTTCTCTTACTCAATTAGCTTATTACGTTATTGCCTTTTTAGGAAACGACTAATTAAGCTTATTTTTAGTTTTAAGAATCGGCGCGTAATTGTGTCGATTTTTTTTTGTCCCACGGCCTTTTCTTCTCCCAGAGTTGATGATTACTTCTGATTTTGTTTAAAAGGAAAGCACCAAAATAGTATACTAATTAAACCGGAACCTATTTCTATTGAGCTTCTGAACAAGAGACGACTTCTCAATACTAATAACCTGAGTTCGGCCTAAAATTATAGCCTCAGATTTTCAATAGAAGGAAAAGACAAATCTGGATCGCACAGCGGTAGCTGGCTATAGCAAATGAGCTAGATGCGGGGTTTTCACTTTTATTGGAAAAAAAGTTAGAAGCCTCTTCTAAAAAGCTGTTTTCTGTGCCTTGACCGTTCACAATAGCCCGCTATTGCTTCAATGGTGTGGCTTAAAACCCACTATTTATAATAGGTCTGAGGCCGAATTTCACATCGAACTGAGGTTAATATGACGCCATTCCCCAGCAGTATCTGCAAATAAGGCACAGCTAAAAATAAGATCTCTAAGTGTTTTTCCTGCAGCTAATTTAAGAACTGTAGAAATTCAAGAATGAAAAAAGGCTCACCAATTGGTGAGCCTTTAATTAAATTATCATCGCTTAATATTAAGCTTGTCCCTGCGGACCACCAAAATTCAGAGGCATATTAGGTTGCTCGATATCTGAAATTTCACCGTGCTGCTGCTCGTAGCGATAAACATTATCATTTAAAGCCTTGAGGAAGCGTTTAGCATGCTGAGGGGTTAAAACAATTCTCGATTTAACCTTCGCCTTCGGTACTCCGGGCATTACTCTTATAAAATCGACCACGAACTCACTCGGTGAGTGATTAATAATCGCTAGATTAGAGTATTCCCCTTCCGCCACTTCTTCCGATAGTTCAACATTAAGTTGACCCTCTTTAGGCAAGGCTGCTGCTTTTTTTTCTTCTTCCGTCATGCCGATTTTCTAAGCTTTTGCTTCCACTTTTACCTCGTGAAGTTCCTTCAGTTTTTCGTATTCCTCCTTTGAACCAACAATAATTGACTCGTAAGATTTCATACCTGTTCCCGCTGGGATCTTATGCCCAACGATAACATTTTCTTTAAGACCCTCTAAGTAATCGCGCTTACCATTAACCGCCGCTTCATTAAGTACTTTGGTTGTTTCCTGGAAGGAAGCCGCCGAAATGAAACTCTTGGTTTGTAGTGACGCTCTTGTAATACCTTGTAGTACTGGTCTAGCCGTTGCCGGTCTAGCATCTCTTGCTTCAACTAATTGCTTATCCGCTCTGCGCAATAGAGAGTTCTCATCTCTTAAACGACGAGCAGTAACAATTTGTCCCGCTTTTAATGTGTCAGACTCACCGGGATCATCAACAACTTTCTTATCAAATATCCAGTCATTTTGCTCAATAAAGTCATTCTTATGAACCAAACTCTTCTCTAGGAATAGAGTATCACCTGCATCCTGAATGTCAACCTTACGCATCATTTGACGAACCAATGTTTCGAAATGCTTGTCATTAATCTTCACACCTTGTAAACGATAAACTTCTTGAATTTCATTTACTAAGTACTCTTGTACCTTTTTAGGTCCTTGAATAGCTAAGATGTCAGCGGGAGTAATTGCTCCTTCCGATAATGGCATCCCCGCTCTTACAAAGTCATTTTCTTGTACAAGAATCTGCTTGCTAAGATTGATTAGGTATTTCTTCATTTCTCCAGTACGACTCTCCACGATAACCTCACGGTTACCACGTTTAATCTTACCATAAGAAACTACTCCATCTATCTCCGAAACTACCGCCGGATTTGAAGGATTTCTTGCTTCGAATAATTCAGTAACCCTTGGTAAACCTCCCGTAATATCACCCGCTTTCGCAGATTTACGAGGTATTTTAACCAAAGTCTTACCGGCAATAATATCCTCACCGTCCTCTACAATAATGTGAGATCCTACTGGTAAAGTATAATGCTTTATTTCTTCTTCCGATGAGTTTACAATGCCAATAGTGGGAATAAGCTTCTTATTTCTGATTTCAGAAATAACTTTTTCCATAAAGCCAGTTTGCTCATCTACCTCTACACGATAAGTTAAGCCTTGGGTAATATCCGAAAACTTAATCTTACCCGCACTCTCTGAAATAATCACCGCGTTATAAGGATCCCATTGACAAATCACATCATCCTTGGTCAACTTGTCTCCAGATTTCTTATAGATATAAGAACCATAAGGAATGTTATTAGTAGACAAGTTGATGCCTGTCTTCTCATCAACCAAGCGCATTTCACCGGTACGACCAATTACGATCTCAACTGGTTTGCCGTCTCCATCTTCACCCATTACGGTACGGAGTTCGTCAAATTCAATTATACCATCAAATTTTGCTTTGATATTACTCTCTTCCGATACGTTACCTGCAGTACCCCCAACGTGGAAAGTTCTTAAGGTTAGTTGTGTACCAGGTTCTCCAATAGACTGAGCAGCAATTACACCTACTGCTTCACCATTCTGCACCATTTTACCGGTAGCAAGGTTACGTCCATAACATTTCGAGCAGATTCCTTTCTTGCTTTCACAAGTTAAAGATGAGCGTACCTCCACCATTTCAATAGGGGAGTTTTCAATCGCCACCGACTCATTTTCATTAACCAAACCACCCGATTTCACATAAATCTCTCCGGTGATTGGATCAACTACATCGTGTAAAGAAACACGACCTAAAACTCTATCGTATAAAGGCTCTACCACCTCTTCGTTCTTTTTAAGAGCAGAAACTTCCAGCCCTCTTAAAGTACCACAATCTACTTCAGTAATAATTACATCCTGTGCAACATCTACTAATCTACGCGTTAAGTAACCCGCATCAGCAGTTTTTAATGCTGTATCGGCAAGACCTTTACGAGCACCGTGAGTAGAAATAAAGTATTCCAGAATTGACAAACCTTCTTTAAAGTTTGCAATAATTGGGTTTTCAATAATTTCACCACCTGACGATCCTGATTTCTGAGGTTTCGCCATCAAACCACGCATTCCTGATAACTGACGAATTTGTTCCTTAGAACCCCTCGCGCCAGAGTCAAGCATCATATAGATTGGGTTAAAACCTTGTCTATCTGTAATTAGGTGATGCATTGCGCGCTCCGTTAAGCGAGCATTAGTATTGGTCCAAACATCAATAACTTGGTTGTAACGTTCGTTATTGGTGATAAGTCCCATGTTGTAACTTCCAAGAATCGCTTCAACTTGTTCTTGAGCGTCTTTAACAAGAGCGCCTTTTTCCTCGGGAATAATAATATCACCTAGAGAAAAAGATAGACCTCCTCGGAAAGCCGTCATAAAACCTAATTGCTTTATTTCATCAAGGAAATTAGCTGTTGTAGGCACATCTGTCTGCTTCAGGATATCAGAGATAATCTCTCTTAGAGCCTTTTTAGTCAGCACTTGGTTAATATATCCTACTGTTTGTGGAACGGCCTTGTTGAATAAAATTCTACCGAAAGAAGTTTCAATAACCTTATTCTTCAGTACTCCATCTCCATCTTCGTCTACTCTAGCACGTACACGCACTTTAGCATTAAGGTTTACTTTACCTTCATTGTAGGCGATTTCCGCCTCTTCCGCAGAGTAAAAAGTAAGACCTTCTCCAAGAACAGGATCCTCAGGAGTACTAAGTTTTTGCTTAGTCATATAATATAGACCCAAAACCATATCCTGTGAAGGAACAGTAATAGGCGAACCATTGGCAGGATTCAAGATATTATGAGATCCTAGCATCAAAATTTGCGCCTCCAGAATTGCTGCTGAACCTAATGGCAAGTGAACCGCCATTTGATCCCCGTCAAAATCTGCATTAAACGCAGTACAAGCTAAAGGGTGTAACTGTATCGCTTTCCCTTCAATCATTTTTGGCTGGAAAGCCTGAATACCAAGACGGTGAAGAGTTGGGGCACGGTTTAATAAAACCGGATGCCCTTTCATTACGTTTTCAAGGATATCCCATACTACGGGCTCTCTTTTATCAATAATCTTCTTCGCCGATTTTACCGTTTTCACAATACCTCTTTCGATAAGTTTACGAACGATAAATGGCTTGTAGAGTTCAGCGGCCATTCCCTTCGGAATACCACACTCATGTAATTTCAATTCTGGTCCAACAACGATAACCGAACGCGCCGAGTAATCAACCCTTTTACCTAAAAGGTTTTGACGGAATCGACCTTGCTTACCTTTCAACGAATCTGAAAGAGACTTTAAGGCACGGTTATTATCTGTTTTAACAGCACTGGCTTTTCTGGTGTTATCGAAAAGTGAATCTACAGACTCCTGCAGCATACGCTTCTCATTACGAAGAATAACCTCTGGTGCCTTAATTTCCATTAATCGCTTGAGACGATTATTACGGATAATTACACGACGATATAAATCATTGAGATCAGAGGTTGCAAAACGCCCTCCATCTAAAGGAACAAGCGGACGTAGTTCTGGTGGAATAACCGGTACTACTTTCACTATCATCCATTCCGGACGGTTTTCAATACGAGTATTAGCATCGCGGAAAGCCTCTACCACTACTAATCTTTTAAGAGCTTCTTGCTTACGTTGCTGAGAAGTTTCCGTATCCGCTTTGTTTCTTAACTGGTAAGAAAGTTCGTCTAAGTCTAGGCGCGCTAAAAGATCTATCAGAGCCTCACCACCCATCTTGGCGATGAATTTATTCGGATCGCTTTCGTCTAGATATTGGTTTTCAATTGGTAAACGCTCTAAAGCATCAAGGTACTCTTCTTCCGTAAGGTACTCCATATAGGTAAGAGCAGTACCATCATCTTTTACAGCGTTACCTGCCTGAATTACTACGTAACGTTCGTAGTAAATAATCATCTCTAACTTTTTAGTTGGTAAACCTAATAGGTAACCAATTTTGTTAGGTAATGACTTAAAGTACCAAATGTGCGCAACAGGAACCACTAAATTAATGTGACCCACTCTTTCGCGACGTACTTTCTTTTCCGTTACTTCCACTCCACAACGGTCACATACAATGCCCTTGTAGCGTATTCTTTTGTACTTTCCACAAGCACATTCGAAATCCTTTACAGGACCGAAGATACGCTCGCAAAATAAGCCATCACGTTCCGGCTTATGAGTACGGTAATTTATAGTTTCGGGCTTTAACACCTCACCATGTGAACGCTCCAAAAGAAATTCTGGAGAAGCCAAACTGATGGTGATACTTTTGAAGTTGCTGTTATAGCCGCCTTTATCGTTTTTCCTTAATGACATCTGCTAGGAACTTAAATTTTTAACCAATTAATCTAGGGTCACTTTTAAACCAAGACCGTTTAATTCGTGAAGTAAAACATTGAAAGACTCTGGAATTCCAGGTTCTGGCATTGCCTCACCACGTACAATCGTCTCGTAAGTTTTCGCCCTTCCAATAACGTCATCTGATTTAACAGTTAAGATTTCACGAAGAATGTTTGAAGCTCCAAATGCTTCCAAAGCCCAAACCTCCATTTCACCAAATCTCTGACCTCCAAATTGCGCCTTACCACCCAGTGGTTGTTGCGTAATTAAAGAGTATGGTCCAATACTACGAGCATGCATCTTATCATCAATCATGTGGCCCAGCTTAATCATGTAAATGATACCTACTGTAGCCGCTTGATGGAATCTTTCACCGGTACCACCATCATATAAGAAAGTGTGACCAAAGCGGGGAACCCCTGCCTCGTCGGTAAATGCATTAATCTCATCTAAACTTGCACCATCGAAAATCGGAGTGGCAAATTTACGTCCTAAACGCTTTCCTGCCCATCCTAATACGGTCTCATAAATCTGACCGATATTCATCCTTGAAGGCACACCCAGTGGATTAAGTACAATATCAACCGGAGTCCCATCCTCTAAGAATGGCATATCTTCCTCACGTACAATACGAGCAACAATACCCTTATTACCGTGACGACCCGCCATCTTATCACCAACTTTTAGCTTACGCTTTTTAGCGATGTAAACTTTGGCCATTTTCACGATACCTGAAGGTAGTTCATCACCTACAGAAATAGTAAACTTGCGACGTTTGTATGCTCCTAAATAATCGTTATACTTAATCTTGAAGTTATGCAATAGAGTTGCAATTGCCTCATTCTTTTCAGAATCTGTAGTCCAAGTCCCACCGGTAATTCTTAGGTAGTCATCTAGACTGTTAAGAATTTTTTGGGTAAACTTGGTTCCTTTTGGAATAACAACCTCTTTCAGGTCATTCTCTACTCCCTGACTAGTTTTACCCGCAACCAAGATGCTTAGTTTCTCTAAGAAAGACTGACGCAAGATCTCCACTTCCATATTGAATACTTGATCCAATTTTTGGATTTCCTCTTTATCCTGAAGTCTTGTTTTCTTATCTTTTCTAGCTAATGCGAATAACTTTTTATTGATAACCACACCATGTAAAGAAGGAGACGCTTTTAATGAAGCATCTTTTACATCACCTGCCTTATCACCGAAGATTGCTCTTAAGAGTTTCTCTTCTGGAGTAGGATCAGATTCACCTTTTGGAGTAATCTTACCAATTAAAATATCACCAGGCTTAACCTCTGCACCAATGCGAATTAGACCATTCTCATCTAAATCTTTAGTTGCTTCTTCGCTAACATTAGGAATATCCGCAGTAAGCTCTTCCGCTCCTAATTTAGTATCTCTAACATCTAAAGAATATTCATCAATATGTAAAGATGTAAAGATATCCTCACGCGCTACTCTTTCAGAAATAACAATCGCATCCTCAAAATTATACCCTTTCCAAGGCATAAAGGCTACCATCATATTTCTACCTAGAGCAAGCTCACCATTTTCAGTAGCATAACCCTCACATAAAACCTGTCCTACCTGCACACGGTCTCCCTTGCGCACAATAGGTTTAATATTTATACAAGTACTTTGATTCGTTTTGCGGAATTTAACCAAATTGTAAGTCTTGAAATCATCTTCAAAACTAACTAAACGCTCATCTTCTGTACGGTCGTACTTAATGGTTATTTTAAGTGCATCAACGTAATCGACTACACCGTCGCCCTCAGCATTAACCAAAACACGACTATCACGCGCTACTCTTTTCTCCAATCCTGTTCCTACAATAGGAGCTTCTGGTCGAAGAAGTGGTACAGCCTGACGCATCATGTTAGATCCCATCAGTGCTCTGTTCGCATCATCATGTTCCAAGAAAGGAATCATAGAAGCGGAAATAGAGGCAATCTGATTAGGTGCAACATCCATATAATCAACCTTCTCTGGTTCAACCATTGGATAATCTGCCTGTGCTCTTACTTTAACGCGCTCATTTTCAAAATTACCATCATCTCTAACCGGTGCATTTGCCTGAGCAATTACTTTTTCTTCTTCCTCCTCTGCACTTAGGTAAACTGGATCTTTACTGAAATCCACTTTACCGTCCGTTACTTTGCGATAAGGAGTTTCCAAGAAACCCATTCGGTTTACTTTGGAATAAACACACAAAGATGAAATCAAACCAATGTTTGGACCCTCTGGTGTTTCAATAGGACAAAGTCTTCCGTAGTGAGTATAGTGAACATCACGTACTTCGAAACCTGCTCTTTCACGAGACAAACCACCTGGTCCTAGTGCAGAAAGACGACGTTTGTGCGTTACTTCTGCTAATGGATTAGTTTGATCCATAAACTGTGAAAGCTGATTCGTTCCGAAGAATGAATTAATCACAGAGGATAAAGTCTTTGCATTAATCAGATCAATAGGAGTAAAAACCTCGTTATCACGAACGTTCATACGCTCCTTGATTGTCCGAGCCATACGCGCTAAACCTACCCCAAATTGGTTAGACATTTGCTCACCCACAGTACGTACACGACGGTTACTCAAGTGATCGATATCATCAATCTCCGCTTTTGAGTTAATCAACTCAATAAGATACTTAACAATGCTAAGAATATCCTGCTTTGTAAGAACCTGAATATTTGACTCTATTTGCAGTCCTAACTTCTTGTTGATACGATAGCGTCCAACCTCTCCTAAACTATAACGTTGCTCAGAGAAGAATAACTTATCGATAATACCACGTGCTGTCTCCTCATCTGGTGGTTCAGCGTTTCTTAATTGTCTATATATATGTTCTACTGCCTCTTTTTCAGAGTTGGTAGGATCTTTCTGTAGGGTGTTGTGAATAATGGCATATTCTGATGCCTCTATATCTTCTTTGTGAAGAAGGATAGTTTGCACATCAGCATCCAAAATTTCTTCTATCTGATCCTTTTCTAAAACAGTATCCCGGTCTAATACTACTTCATTACGTTCAATAGAAACAACTTCACCAGTATCTTCATCCACGAAATCTTCTACCCATGTCTTTAATACACGCGCAGCTAATTTGCGACCTAATACTTTTTTAAGTCCTGTTTTTGATACTTTGATTTCTTCCGCTAGGTCAAAAATCTCCAGTATATCCTTATCACGCTCATAACCTATGGCTCGCAATAAGGTAGTTAATGGTAATTTCTTCTTACGATCGATGTAAGCATACATTACCGAGTTAATATCTGTTGCAAATTCTATCCAGCTACCCTTGAAAGGAATTACACGGGCAGAATATAGTTTTGTTCCGTTGGCATGGTAACTTTGACCAAAGAAAACGCCAGGAGAACGGTGTAATTGGGAAACAATTACTCTTTCGGCACCATTAACCACAAATGTCCCTCTCGGGGTCATGTAGGGAATGGTTCCTAAATAAACATCCTGAACAATAGTTTCGAAATCCTCATGTTCTGGATCGGTGCAATAGAGCTTCAGACGCGCCTTTAAAGGAACGCTAAAGGTTAATCCCCTTTGTATACACTCTTCCTCGCTGTAACGAGGTGGGTCAACAAAGTAATCTATAAACTCTAAAACGAATTGGTTTCTAGAATCTGAAATAGGGAAGTTTTCACTGAAGGTGTTATAAAGACCTTCAACTCCTCGATCTGCCGCTTTCGTCTCTAACTGGAAAAAATCTTGAAATGATTTTATCTGAATAGACAGAAAATCTGGATAATCGAAATGATTTTTGATGGATGCAAAGTTGACTCTTTCCATGTCCTTTGCTTGTACCGGGTTATTCAACATGCGGAGAAAATAAGTTATACTAAACACAAAAGGGTTTAGGTCTTTTGGGACATTCCCAAAGACCTAAACCTTAATAAATTAGCCTATACGGCTATGTAATGCTTACTTGATTTCTACCTCAGCACCAGCTTCTTCTAGCTGTGTCTTAAGCGCTTCAGCTTCGTCTTTTGTTACACCTTCTTTCAAGGCTTTTGGAGCCTGATCAACTAATCCTTTAGCTTCTTTAAGACCTAAACCTGTTAGTTCTTTTACAAGTTTAACAACGGCTAGTTTAGAACCACCTGCTGCTTTTAGGATTACGTCAAATTCAGTTTGTACTTCTGCTTCTTCCTCACCACCGGCGGCTGGACCAGCTACTGCTACAGCTGCTGCTGCAGGCTCAATTCCGTATTCTTCTTTTAGGTAACCTGCTAATTCACTTACTTCTTTAACGGTAAGATTTACCAACTGATCTCCTAATTCTTTAATGTCTGCCATCTTTCGAATCTTTAATAAAAATTTAATTACAACACTTAATATATGGAAGCTGAGTGCGTACGTTTTACGCTGCTCTCTCCTCTAAAGTCTTTAACAGACCCGCTAATTTACCACCTGCACCTGTTAAGCCGCTGATAACGTTTTTAGCTGGAGATTGCAATAGAGCAATAATATCGGCCACCAATTCGTCCTTGCTTTTAAGAGCACTTAGTGCCTCAAGGTTTTGGTCACCTACAAATATTGCGTCTTGAATATAAGCTCCTTTTAGTATGGGCTTGGCCTGTTTCTTCTTGCGCAAATCCTTGATAAGCTTGGCTGGAGCATTTCCAGTTTCGCACATCATCATACTAGTAGAACCTTTTAAAGTAGGATATAACTCATCATAGTTTTTAGAACTATTCTCCATTGCTTTTTTAAGCAATGTGTTCTTAACCACACTTAATGTAATATCCGCCTTATAACATAGTCTTCTGAGATTAGAAGTTTGAACGGAGTTCAAACCATCAATATCAGTAAGATAAACTACATCAGAACCCTCTAAGGTTTTCGTCAGTAATTCTATTTCTTTATTTTTTTCTTCGCGAGTCATTCTAAATAATTTTTGAATTAAGAAACTGATTTTGCGTCGATAAGAATACCAGGGCTCATTGTACTACTTAGAGTTATGTTCCTAACATAATTCCCTTTTGATGCACTTGGTTTCATACGCAATAGAGTTTTCATTAACTCTTCAGCATTTTCTCTAATCATATTCGGCTCGAAAGAAACTTTACCGATTCCAGCATGAATAATACCGTAACGATCTACTTTAAAGTCGATTTTACCAGCTTTCACTTCTTTCACTGCTTTTGCTACATTCATTGTAACAGTACCAGTCTTTGGGTTAGGCATTAAACCACGTGGACCTAAAACTCGACCCAAAGGTCCAATCTTACCCATCACACTAGGCATGGTAATTATCACATCAATATCGGTCCAACCTCCTTTGATCTTCTCAATATACTCATCCAAACCTGCATAGTCAGCACCTGCTTCTATAGCTTCGGCCTCCTTATCTGCGGGTACTAAGGCCAAAACCTTAATATCCTTACCAGTTCCGTGTGGTAATGAAACCACACCTCTAACCATCTGGTTAGCTTTTCTAGGATCAACTCCCAAACGAACTGCTAAATCTACGGATGCGTCAAACTTTGTAGTGGTAATCTCTTTTACTAATGAACTCGCCTCTTCTATTGAGTAAGACTTGGTTGAATCCAATTTTTCCAAGGCGGATTTACGCTTTTTGCTAATTGTTGCCATTTTATCTACTTTAGAAAGGTTTAGGACCAGTTACATTTAAGCCCATACTTCTTGCGGTACCTGCAACCATGCTAATAGCTGCTTCCATAGTAAACGCATTTAAGTCGGTCATTTTATCTTCAGCAATCACCTGTACTTGTTGCCAAGTCACTTTACCGATTTTCTGAAGATTCGATTGTGGCGATCCTTTTTTTATTTTTGCTGCCTCCATTAATTGCACTGCTGCAGGTGGAGTTTTGATAATAAAATCAAAAGATTTATCGCCGAATACCGTGATAACTACAGGAAGAACCTTCCCTTGTTTATCTTGGGTACGAGCATTAAACTGCTTACAAAACTCCATAATGTTAACGCCCTTTGCACCAAGTGCTGGACCAACTGGAGGAGATGGGTTAGCAGCGCCTCCTTTTACCTGGAGTTTAATTAGTGCACTTACTTCTTTTGCCATTTTTAATTTTTCTTTAACTAATCAAAACTTGTGTGGGACGGAAGCTTCCCACTGGGTACAATACCCTATCTTGAGCTCACAATAACTTACGATTCTTTCTCTACCTGCATATAAGATAGCTCTAATGGAGTTTTTCTTCCGAAAATCTTTACCATCACTTCTAACTTTCTTTTCTCTTCAAAGACTTTTTCAATAGTACCGTTAAAACCATTAAATGGCCCGTCTACTACCTTCACAGTCTCACCTATTATATAAGGAATGTTAATTTTCTCTTCGGTTTCAGACAATTCATCTACCTTACCTAACATTCTATTCACTTCACTTAAACGTAAAGGAACAGGATCGCCCCCTTTAGTTTCTCCTAAAAAGCCAATAACACCCTGAACACCTTTAATGGTATGCACCATTTCACCGCCAAGGTTAACTTCAACCATTATATAACCAGGAAAATAGTTACGTTCCTTGCTTATTTTCTTACCGTTTCTTATTTGAAACACCCTTTCAGTAGGAACTAAAATTTGCCCTAAGTGATCTTGTAAATTCGCATACTCGATTTCATTTTCGATGTATGACTTCACTTTATTCTCCTGACCTGAAATAGCGCGCACAACATACCATTTCTTATCGCTATCGCTCATGCTAGGCTAATTAAAATAAATTATAAAATGCCTCAAGAGAAGTACTAATAAGCTTATCCATTGCCGCGATAACTAAGGCAATAATTACGGATGACACAGCTACTAAAACTGATGTTTTCTGCAATTCCGCCCAACTTGGCCAGCTTGTTTTTGTAACCAGCTCCTCGAAAGAGTCTTGGAAATAGCTTTTAACTTTACTCATTGTTTTAAACTTTGCACGGGTGGTAAGAATCGAACTCACGACCTTCGGTTTTGGAGACCACTGCTCTACCAGCTGAGCTACACCCGTAATTAAGAAGAAAGGTATCCCGATGAAATCGGGACACCTTCTTCCAAAAAAATTATTTATCTACCGAAAATTAATCGGTGATTTCAGTAACTTGACCAGCACCTACCGTACGACCACCCTCACGGATAGCGAAACGCAATCCTTTGTTGATAGCTACAGGAGCAATAAGTTTAACGTTGATAGTTAAGTTATCACCTGGCATTACCATTTCAGTTCCTTCTGGTAAAAGAATTTCTCCAGTAATATCAGTAGTACGTAAGTAAAACTGGGGACGATAATTATTGTGGAATGGAGTGTGACGTCCACCTTCTTCTTTCTTCAAGATATAAACTTCAGCCTTAAAGGTAGCATGAGGTGTAATAGAACCTGGCTTACAGATAACCATACCTCTTCTGATCATTGATTTCTCAATACCACGAAGTAAGATACCTACGTTATCACCAGCTTCACCGCGATCTAAGATCTTGCGGAACATTTCAACACCAGTTACAGTAGAAGTAAGTTTCTCATCACCGAATCCAATAATCTCTACGGGATCGCCAGTGTTAGCAACACCAGTTTCAATACGACCAGTGGCAACAGTACCACGACCAGTAATAGAGAATACATCTTCGATAGGTAGTAAGAATGGCTTTGCGTTGTCACGCTCTGGCTCTTCAATCCATGTATCACAAGCTTCCATTAATTCCATTACAGTAGCAACCCACTTCTCTTCGTTATTAAGAGCACCTAAGGCAGAACCAGAAATTACTGGAGTTTCGTCACCATCATAGTCGTAGAAAGAAAGAAGTTCACGAACTTCCATTTCAACAAGCTCAAGTAATTCTTCATCATCAACCATATCCACTTTGTTAAGGAATACAACGATGCGAGGAATACCCACTTGGCGACCTAATAAAATGTGCTCACGAGTTTGTGGCATTGGACCATCAGTAGCAGCAACTACTAAAATGGCACCATCCATTTGAGCAGCACCAGTAACCATATTCTTTACGTAATCTGCGTGACCTGGACAGTCAACGTGAGCGTAATGACGATTAGCTGTTTCGTACTCAACATGCGCTGAGTTAATTGTAATACCGCGCTCTTTTTCTTCGGGAGCGTTGTCAATTGATTCGAAATCACGTTTTTCGCAAAAACCGGCATTGGCCATTACAGAAGTTATAGCCGCAGTCAGAGTAGTCTTACCGTGGTCTACGTGGCCGATAGTACCGATGTTTAAATGCGGTTTGTTACGAACAAAATTTTCTTTTGCCATGGTTTGTGTCTTAAATATTAAAACTTCTTAACATAATAAGCAAGACCTCCGTGGTCTTTCACTTAGAGCCAATGAGGGGATTTGAACCCCTGACCTCTTCCTTACCAAGGAAACGCTCTACCCCTGAGCTACATCGGCATAGGTTTGGGACTT
>JBNMPT010000016.1:0-19362 GCA_051277025.1 Roseivirga sp.
ATTGCCGGGAAAGGTCATGAAACCTACCAAGAAATTAAAGGCGAACGCAGAGACTTTAACGACCTAAAGCTTGCGCAAGAAATGTTGAACCAAAAATACCCTAGCTAATGCTTTATTATCTCTTTAGCTATTTAAATAGTGCTTTCGACTTACCCGGAGCAGGAGTGTTTGAGTTCATAACCTTTAGAGCGGCTATGGCTCTAATTAGCTCTCTTCTAATCTGTTTGGTATTTGGCAAACGCTTAATCGACTTGTTGCGGAAAAAGCAAGTTGGTGAAAGCATTCGCGATCTTGGACTAGAAGGACAAAGCGAAAAAGCGGGCACCCCTACTATGGGTGGCTTAATAATTCTTCTTGGCATTTTAGCCCCTACTTTACTCTTTGCTAAACTAGAAAACATCTATATCATCCTCTTGCTTATAAGCACAGTTTGGATGGGTGCCGTAGGATTTTTGGACGATTATATTAAAGTATTTAAGAAGAACAAAAAAGGTCTACCGGGGATCTTTAAGGTTATCGGACAAGTTGGTTTGGGCTTAATAGTAGGTTCTATCCTTTATTTTAATGACGATGTTACTGTCAAAGACCGCATTGCTTCCGCGCAGCTCATTGAATTGGAATCTGGCCTTCGTCAGCAAACACTACCCTTGTATGCAGATGCGCAAAAGTCTCTAAAAACAACCATCCCCTTTGTAAAAAACAATGAGTTTGATTATCGCTCATTACTTAGTTGGATCGGACCCAATGCCGGCGATTATGCTTGGTTAATCTTTATCCCTATTGTCATCTTCATTATCACCGCCGTCTCAAATGGCGCGAATCTAACCGACGGCATCGACGGGCTCGCTACGGGAACATCGGCAATTATCGCCGTTGCACTGGGTGTTTTCGCCTATGTATCAGGGTCTATAATTTTTGCTGACTACCTCAATATTATGTATTTGCCTAACACGGGCGAAATGGTGGTATTCATTGCCGCCTTTATTGGAGCCTGTATTGGGTTTTTATGGTACAACACCTATCCTGCTCAAGTATTTATGGGCGACACTGGCAGCTTAACTATTGGGGGAATTATTGCCGTTTTTGCAATTGCCATTCGCAAAGAACTGCTGATCCCTATGGTATGTGGAATCTTCCTAATCGAAAATCTTTCCGTAGTTCTTCAAGTGAGCTATTTCAAATATACTCGCAAGAAGCATGGTGAAGGACGACGCATATTTTTGATGTCTCCCTTGCACCATCACTATCAGAAAAAAGGTTTTCATGAAAGTAAAATTGTAACGCGTTTCTGGATTATTGGAATATTTCTGGCCGTGTTAACCTTTGTAACATTAAAACTTCGCTAATGGAAAAACCCATGAACATAGCCATTTTAGGCGGCGGCGAAAGTGGTCTTGGCGCTGCTTTATTAGCAAAGCAGAAGGGTCATAGAGTTTTCTTAAGCGACACCGGTATTATTAAAGAAAAGTACCACCGTCAGCTAAGCCACGCTAACATTGACTTTGAAGAAAGTCAGCATACCGCAGAGCGTATTCTTGCTTGCAACTTAATTATAAAGTCTCCCGGGATTCCCGAAACTTCCCCTTTGGTGCAAGCTATTCGGAAAGCAGGCATTACGCTTATCTCCGAAATTGAGTTTGCCTCGCGTTATTGTGAAGGGAAAATAATTGCCATTACCGGGACCAACGGAAAGACCACCACTACCAAGCTTTGCCACCACCTGCTTCAAAACGCAGGACTTAAGGTAGCGATAGTGGGTAATATTGGAGATAGTTTTGCTGCGGCAGTAGCCAAAAACGACTGCGACTATTACATTGTAGAAGTAAGCAGCTTTCAGCTAGATGATATCATCGATTTCAAACCGCATATCGCCATTCTTACCAATATTACCGAAGATCACCTTGACCGCTATCAATCGCAGCTTGAACTATATGCGTTAGCAAAATTGAAAATACTCCAAAACCAAGACGAAGAGGATCACTTCATCTACAATACCGATGACCCTCTGAGTATGCAGTACCTAAAAAATGCTCGCATCAATGCCCAGAAGTACGCTTTATCATTAAACAAACCAGTAGCTCAGGGCGCCTATCAAGACGAAAACAAAATTTTTAAAATAATTCTAAACAGCAAAGAAGACATGGATATCAACGAACTAGCCCTGCAAGGTAAACACAACAGCTACAACAGCTTAGCCGCAGGTGTTGCCGGTAGATTATTAAATATTCGCAAGGAAACCATTCGCGAAAGCATGGCTAATTTCGACAGTATAGAGCACCGCTTAGAGCCTGTTCTTCAAATTTATGGCATTAACTTTATTAACGATAGCAAGGCTACTAATGTGAACTCTACTTGGTATGCATTGGAAACCATGAAAGAGCCCACTATCTGGATTGCAGGGGGAGTAGACAAAGGCAATGATTACGCACAGTTACTACCCTTAGTTAAACAACATGTTAGAGCAATTATCTGCCTGGGAAGTGACAATTCAAAACTTCATGCCGAATTTGATGGTGAAGTAGAGATTGTTATTGATGCCGCTGATATGGATGAAGCGGTGCGCATGTCTTATAAGATTGGCGAAAAAGGTAATAACGTATTACTTAGTCCTGCTTGTGCCAGTTTTGATTTATTCGAAAACTACGAAGACCGCGGCCGTCAATTTAAAGATGCGGTTCGAAAATTATAAGAAGTGGATTTAAAGCTTAACATTAAAGGCGATTACACCCTCTGGGTACTTACCTCTATTCTAGCAATAGCGGGTACTCTCACTGTTTATAGCGCAAGTAGCAACTTGGCTTTTAGTGGCGGGGGAAGTACTTTTATGGACCTAGGTAAGCACCTCTTTTTTTTAAGCGCAGGCTTTCTAATCATGTACCTAGTGCATCGGGTAGATTACAATCTGTTTGGCTCCTTTTCGCGACTGCTCCTATTACCGGTAGTCATATTATTAGTTTATACCCTTTTTAATGGGGTAAACATTTCCAATGCATCCCGTTGGATTCGTCTCCCAATGGGACAAACATTTCAAACCTCGGCCCTCGCTAGTGTAGTCTTAATAACTTACTTAGCCCGCTACTTAGCACTCAAGACGAAGGAAGAATTGCGCAGCTTCAAAGGCACTTTTCTTCCTCTAATATCTCCGATTATTTTAGTTGTTGGCCTGATTTTACCGGCAAACTTTAGTACCGCGGCATTAATTTTTGGAGTAAGTTTTTTGCTCTTATTTATGGGAGGCTACGCCATAAAGAACCTTATAATTCTGGGCGGTAGCGCAATCGTATTCTTAACTCTTTTTGTTGCACTTGTCTACGCCTTTCCCAATATCAGTAACCGTCTGGAAACATGGAAAACGCGAATAGAAAGCTTTCAAAGTGGCGATTCCGCTGAAAATTATCAGGTTACAAAAGCTAAAATGGCAATTGCGGAAGGGCAGTACATTGGCAAAGGGCCCGGTAAAAGTGCTCTGAAAAATTTCCTTCCTCAGTCTAATTCCGACTTTATTTTTGCTGTAATCGTAGAAGAGTGGGGTACAATTGGCGGAACCTTAATTATTGTAGTATTCATTTGGATACTCTTTCGATTTTTACGAATTGCCAATCAAGCTAAAACAAGCTTTGGCTCCTTACTTAGTTTGGGCTTAGGCTTAGTGATAATGGCCCAAGCATTAGTTAATCTTAGTGTGGCGGTAAACCTTATTCCTGTAACTGGTCAGACCCTACCTTTAGTTAGTAAAGGAGGAACCTCAATTTGGATGACCGCAATTGCTCTGGGAATGGTTCAGAGCGTAAGCCGAGGTAAAAGTCAATCCAATAGCAGCCTCGATGATGAAGACCTAAATGGTACCAGCGGCTTTACTGAAAACGATCTCTTAAACCCTGAAAAGCTCAGCCATGTCTAACTATCGTTTCATACTAAGCGGAGGAGGAACTGGAGGACATATCTTTCCAGCTATTGCCATTGCCGACGAGCTAAAAAAACGCTACCCCACAGCCGAGTTTCTTTTTGTGGGAGCACAAGGCCGCATGGAAATGGAAAAAGTACCCCAAGCTGGCTACCCCATTGAAGGCTTATGGATAAGCGGCATCCAGCGTAAGCTAAGCCTAGATAATTTAAGTTTCCCCTTTAAACTCATCAGCTCCTTACGAAAGAGCCGGGCGATACTAAAAAAATTCTCCGCAAATATTGCCATTGGCACAGGAGGATATGCTAGTGGACCCTTACTTTATGCTGCGGCCCAGAAAGGTATCCCCTGCTTAATACAAGAACAGAACTCCTACCCCGGGATAACCAATAAAATACTGGCATCCAAAGCATCCTCTATCTGTGTTGCTTTCGAAAATATGGAGCGGTTTTTTCCAGCAGAAAAAATTACTCTTAGCGGAAACCCACTGCGCGCGAACCTCAGCTCTAAGCTCCCTAGCAGAAGCATAGCTTTAGAAAAAATGGGACTTGATTCCCAGAGAAAAACATTATTAATATTAGGCGGTAGCCTAGGTGCCCGCAGAATTAATGAGCTAATTGCAGATATTATTCCCTCTCTAATTGATAAAAACCTGAATATTATCTGGCAATGTGGTAAGCTTTACTACCCGTCTTTAAGTCAGAAATATAACAACCTTGCCCCAGAGCATCAGTTGCATGCCTTTATAAATAATATGGATGAAGCTTTTGCCGCCGCCGATCTGGTAATAAGCAGAGCGGGAGCAAATACTCTTAGTGAATTGGCTGCCCTTGGAAAGGCAAGTATATTAATTCCCTCGCCTAATGTGGCCGAGGATCATCAAACTAAAAATGCAAACTATCTGGTAGATAGAAAAGCAGCTATACTTTTTAAAGAAGAACAAGATGCCCAGCAGTTACTTAGTGAGCTGCACAAGTTACTTAGCAACGCAAGGGAAATACAGGAATTAGAAGACAACATCATCAAACTTGCCTTACCCCATGCTTCCACTACCATTGTAGACCAAATTGATAAAATCCTCCAGCATGCTAAATAGTAATAGTATCTTCTTTCTTGGGATAGGAGGCATCGGCATGAGTGCCTTAGCACGCTTTTTCAAAAGTTCAGGACAAGCAGTGTTTGGCTATGACCGTTTTCAATCTGAACTCTGTAAAAAGCTTGAGAGTGAAGGAATGAAAATCCATTATGAAGACCAGATAGAACTTCTCTCAAAAAAAATAGACCCTCAAAATACCTTAGTAGTTTATACTCCGGCAATCTCGGAGGACAATAAACATTTACAGTACTTTAAAAGCCATGGCTTCACTCTCATTAAGCGCGCCCGCTTATTAGGAGAAATTGCCAATGAACAGCAGTGCCTTGCTATTGCAGGCACACATGGGAAAACCACTACCTCCGCTTTACTAGCGCATCTATTCCGAGCAAACAACAAGAGCATAAGCGCATTTCTTGGTGGCATTAGCACCAATTACCAAACTAACTTTTGGGGCAGCCGTAACACGAAGATTTTGGTAGCCGAAGCCGATGAGTACGATCGCAGCTTTCTCAATCTTCAGCCCCAAGCTGCCGCCATCACCTCAACGGATGCCGATCATTTAGACATCTATGGCCAAGAGAGTTCTCTGAAAGCAACATTTCAAACTTTTGCTGATTCAGTAAAGGGTCTCCTTCTTATCCATGAAAATTCCGGCCTAAACCAAGGCCTAGTATATGGGCTTTCGGAAGAAGCACAATATCGCGCTGTCAATATTCGCATTGAATCACATCAATACACCTACGACCTAATCTACCCACAGGGAAGCATTAACGATATAAAACTAGGCTTACCAGGGAGGTACAACGTAGAAAATAGCGTCGCCGCTGCTGGCCTTGGTTTACACTATGGCCTTAGCGAAAAAGAAGTTAAACTAGGCTTAGAAAGTTTTAAGGGGGTAAAGCGTCGTTTCGAATACCATATTAAACAAGATGACCTCGTTTACATCGATGACTATGCCCACCACCCTCGAGAAATAGAAGCATTAGCGCTCTCTATTAGAGAACTTTATCCTAAAAAGAAAATAACCGCCATTTTTCAAGCCCATTTATTTAGTCGCACCCGGGATTTTATGGCGCAATTTGCCGAAAGTCTCGCCCTATTTGATGAGATAATACTCTTGGAAATTTACCCCGCTCGTGAAAGACCAATACCCGGCATAAATGCAAGTGCACTTCTAGAATTAATTGACAGCCAAAACAAAACTATTGCCGGTCGTCAAGAGATTATAAATCGCTTTACTAAAGAAAAGCCAGAAGTTATTCTTACCATCGGAGCTGGTGACATTGACCAACTTGTTCCTAACTTAAAAATGAGCCTACTAAAATGAAGAGGCCTAAATCCATAATACTGTGGCTAATTAGCCTTTGTCTTTGGTTGGTTTTACTCAGCTTAGGGCAAAGGGAACAGCCTGTCATAAAAGGCGATAAATTTCTTATAGAATTCATTAACAGACCCTTGCAGTCTTTTATCAGTCATGCAGAGATGCAAAAGGAACTAGAAATTTTACAGGTTTCGTCCCAAGCTGCAGGGCTCAAGGAAATTAACATCAAGCTGTTAGAAGAAAGCCTTGATAATCACTCATCTATAGAAAAAGCAGAGGTATATTCGGATATAGACGGCACGGTACATATTAAAATTTGGCAACAACAACCTTTAGCAAGGCTGATGTCTAAAAATCGTTCTGAATATTTAACTGCAAACGGAACCCTTATGCCCTTAAGCGATCATTACAGCGAAAAGGTTCCCTTAGTGACAGGATCACTTGCTTTTGCACAAAAAGAACAGGTTGCACGTTTTTGGAAAATGTTGTCAGAGAAGGAACACTTGTTAAATAGTTTTAGCGGACTGCATTGTGCCGTAGATAGCAATTGGATACTATATCCGGCCAAAGGCGACTACCAAATTAACCTAGGTAAAGCCACCGAACTTAAAAAGAAAATGGAAAACCTGGAAAACTTTTTCAGATTTTCAGGTGAAATACAGGAAATAAATAAACTAGAAAGTATAAATCTAGAGTTTAATAATCAGGTGATCTGCAGAAAAAAACAAATATGAATCCGGACGAAATTGCGGTAGGTTTAGATATCGGTACTACTAAAATTGTAGCTATGATTGGTCGCAAGAACCAATACAATAAGCTCGAAATAATTGGTATTGGGAAAGCACGCTCACAAGGAGTGCAACGTGGTGTTGTAACCAATATTGTTAAAACCATCGAGTCTATAAAAGAGGCGGTCGAAGAGGCAGAAATGCAAAGCGGGATAAGTGTCTCCGAAGTCGTGGTTGGCATTGCAGGCCAACATATCCGCAGCACTCAGCATAGCGATTATATTAATCGCCAGAGTGCTGATGCTGTGATTGATGATGAAGATCTAAAAGAACTCATTGACAATGTGCACAATCTTGTAATGCTACCAGGCGAAGAAATTATCCATGTATTACCGCAAGAATACAGAATAGATGGCCAACCCGACATCCGCGAACCTAAAGGAATGTACGGCAGTCGCTTAGAGGCAAACTTTCACATTGTTGTTGGTCAGATTAGTTCCATTAAAAATATTGGCCGTTGTGTGCGTTCTAGTGATCTTAAAATTGCAGGCATCACCCTAGAGCCTCTTGCTTCAGCCCAAGCAGTACTTTCTCAGGAAGAGAAAGAGGCAGGCGTAGTATTGGTTGATATAGGTGGTGGTACCACCGATGTGGCCATCTTTAAAGATGGAATTATTCGTCATACCGCCGTTATTCCTTTCGGAGGAAATGTAATTACCGAGGATATAAAAGAAGGTTGCACCATAATCGAGAAGCAAGCCGAACTGCTCAAAATAAAATTCGGATCTGCCTGGCCAGGAGAAAATAAAGAAAATGAGATCGTAAGCATTCCTGGTTTACGCGGGAGAGAACCAAAGGAGATCTCCATGAAAATGCTTTCAAAAATAATTAATGCTCGCGTGGTAGAAATTATTGAGCAGGTTTATGTAGAGATCAAAAACTACGGTTACAACGAAAATAAAAAGAAGCTCATTGCGGGCATCGTTCTTACCGGAGGCGGCAGTCAATTAAAGCATATTAAGCAACTCGTAGAATTTGTAACGGGCATGGATACCCGCATAGGCTATCCTAACGAGCACTTAGCTAGCCCGAGTAGCGAAGAGCTTACTTCACCCGCCTATGCCACCGCAGTAGGCCTGATTTTAGAAGGTTTAGAAACCCAATTAAACAGACGTCCCATCCAAGAGGAAGAGGGAAATATTTCCAACCAAGCCGACTCAACCAGCGCGCCTGCAGAAACAGAGGCCCTTGGAGCAAGCTTAGAGGAACAAGAAGAACAAACACAAGCCGCAATGAAAAATGCAGAAAGTGAAGAATCTTCTACAAATAAAAATGACAAAAAACGCGGTTTCTTTAGCAATAATGTATTTGAAACCTGGGCCAATAAAATTAGAAATATCTTAAACGAAGATCTGTAAGCAGCATGAACGAACTAAATAAAGAAGATATGATGCCTTTTGATTTACCAAAAAATCGCTCCTCTGTAATTAAAGTTATTGGCGTGGGCGGCGGTGGTAGCAATGCCGTAAATCATATGTACGCGGCAGGTATTAATGGGGTAGATTTTGTGGTTTGTAATACGGACGCTCAGGCACTAGAAAATAGTCGTGTACCCAATAAAATTCAACTAGGACTAAGTCTTACGGAGGGTCTTGGTGCAGGTGCAAACCCTGAGGTGGGCGAGCAAGCAGCTGAAGAAAGTATAAGTGAGATTTCAAAGATCCTAGAAAGCAGCACTAAAATGGTGTTCATTACCGCTGGTATGGGCGGAGGGACAGGAACTGGTGCCGCGCCAGTAATTGCAAAAAAAGCTAAAGAATTAGGCATACTTACCGTAGGTATTGTTACCAGCCCCTTCAGCTTTGAAGGTAAGGTGAGACAAGAGCAAGCTGCTAAAGGCATTGAAATTCTCCGCAATGGGGTTGACTCTCTTGTGGTAATCAATAATAATAAACTCCGCGATGTTTATGGCAACCTTGGTTTTAAAGCAGGTTTCGCTAAGGCGGATGAAGTTTTAGCCACCGCTGCCCGCGGTATAGCCGAAGTAATAACGCATCACTATACTCAAAACATTGACCTTCGCGATGCTAAAACCGTATTAGCCAACTCTGGTACTGCTATCATGGGAGCCGCACGCGCTTCTGGCACCAACCGAGCAAAAGAAGCAATAACAGGAGCCCTGGATTCTCCTCTCTTAAATGATAACCACATTCGTGGAGCCAAAAATGTTTTACTACTTATTGTCTCTGGCTCGGAAGAGATCACCATTGATGAAATTGGAGAAATAAATGACCATATTCAACATGAAGCTGGCGGTCAGGCCAACATTATTATGGGTATTGGTGAAGATGAATCCTTAGGAGACGAAATTGGCATCACTATAATTGCTACCGGTTTTAATGCCGAACAGCAATCGCAAGTAATAGGAAAAAGTCCTGCAAAGATTGTTCACCCCTTAGAAGATGATCAAGCGATTAGTACTTCCTTGTACGACAAACCGGTAACAATGGACGATGATGATCATCTGGTAGACCGCGAATTAGAGCGCGCATCTGTCGAAGAGCAAAATAAAGCTCAGCAGATATACCTTTTTGATGAGCCAGAGGATGATCAAACTGAGGATGGCCAAGCCCTAAAGGAAGCCGCACCTCAGAAGAAAGAGGAGGAAGTAGTTCGCTTTAACCTTAGCGACTTAGAGGATGAAATTCACCTTCCTGAAAATTCACCTGTAGAAAAAACACCTCTCGAAAACAGCAAGGAAGAGAAAATACAAGGTCCCTCTTCAGATGAAAAGACTCGCCATTCAAAAACAACGAATCGCGCAGAAGTAAGGCCAGATGAATTTGATGTTTTTGAGATTGACAATCACCACCCCACAAATAAAGTGGAAAGATCCGACCCCACGGTAAGTGCTCAAAATTCCCATATCGACCCAAATGAAAAGCAAGGTCGTTCCTCTCTAAATAATCAAGAGAACAAGGAGGAAGTACCACCCATTGAGGAGAAAAAAGCGGCCAAGGTTGTCTTCAATTTGGAAGATTATACTGATTTAGAAAAAAAGCTTAACGAAGCGGAGGCACCTATAATAGAGAAAGAAGAGAAGGAAGAAGATCGCGATCTCCAGTTTGAAGTTCGCAAAATCCCTAACGCTTCGGCTCGCAAACGCATGGCAAGCAACCCCATGGAGAGCAGCATTGAGGATGGAATGCGACTGCGCGCCGAAGAACGCCGTGCCAAGCTAAAGGCCTTTAACTATCGCTTTAAAAACAACCCTCATAATCTTAATGAGACTGACAATGAGCCTGCCTATAAAAGGCATGGGATCAACATTGAAAATGATACCAACAGCAGCGACGCAGTACAAGGCAGAATGACCTTAAATAATGAAAATGGTGCTGATTTAAAATCTAATAACAGCTTTCTACATGACAATGTAGATTAGCTATATCCTTGTTAAGACCGCTTCTAGGGCGGTCTTAATATCTAAACTAAGCCTACCTTTGTTAAAATTATTAGCATGAGTTTAAAAGATACAATCGGAACGCAGCTTAAAGATGCAATGCGGGCGAAAGATAAAGTGAAGCTTGAAACCCTTCGCAGTATTAAAGCGGCCATATTACTCGTTCAATCTGATAAGGGTGCCGGCTCCGAGTTAAATGAAGATGAGGAAATGAAAATTCTCATCAAGCTGCAAAAACAGCGCAAAGATTCTTTGGATATCTACGTAGAGCAAAATCGTGAAGATCTAGCGGCAGAAGAGCGCGCTCAACTAGAGGTAATTGAAACATTTTTACCGAAAGCTATGAGCGAAGAAGAACTAGAAGCCACTCTAAGAGAGATTATAGCCTCAGTTGGCGCTACTAGTGCTCAAGATTTCGGGAAAGTAATGGGCAAGGCTAGTAAAGAGCTTACAGGCCGCGCAGATGGCAAAACAATATCTGCTAAACTGAAAAGCTTACTCGCTTAATTAAAAAATTTAAACCGCTTTTACAGCGGTTTTTTTTTAAGCGAAATTTTCTTCCCGGTGAATTTAGCCCCTCCCCTTCTCGCAAAAACTATCGGATAGTGTTAAAACCGTAAATATTCTGATTAGCCTAGGATTGGGCTTTAATCTTATATAAAGCCTTACTAGATTAGGCGGTTTTTGCGAGCCAACTGAACCGCCTCAACCTTATTGTGAACCTGCAACCTTTGGTAGATGTTTTCAATATGCTTCCTTACTGTTGCGGGACTAATAGTAAGATTATTAGCAATATTTTGATACGATCGCCCCACACTTAATTGCTCTAAAATCTCCACCTGCCTTTTGGTTAATTTATAGTCTATTCCGGAAGTTGCTTCTAAAGTAGGCGATGCTGCTCTAATCAAGATTAACGCTTTATTAGCAATACCGGCGGACATAGGAGCACCTCCATTTAAAACATCCTCCATCGCCTGATGAATACGGGCTGGTTTTTCATCCTTCAATAAATAGCCATTCGCCCCCGCTATAATCGCACGCAATAAAACTTCTTCTTCATCGAAGATGGTACTCATAACTACCTTCAGCTGCGGGTACAAACGCTTAACCGCCTCGGTTGCGGCGATGCCATCCATTTCAGGCATGTAGATATCCATCAAGATGATATCTAAGGCGTGATCCTCCTTCAGTAGCTCTAAAAGTTCTTTTCCATTGCACGCAATCCATTTTACCTTAAAACGCTCATCCAGTTCCACCTTCCCGCTTAATGCTTTAGCAACTTTCGCGTTATCCTCAACTATTACAATGTTAATACTCATTCCGTTTCTGCTATGCTTCGTTTATAGTTCTAGGCGATTGCGACTTGCGCTTCTAAACTCATTTCCATTACAATTATAAACCCCTTACCTCGCTCCGAACTTAGTTTAAAACTCGCGCCAATATCCTTTGCCCGTTGGGCCATATTATCTAAACCGTATCCGCGCACGCTCTGGTTCACATCCATACCAACCCCATCATCACTAATAGATACTCTCAATACACTGTTAGTGCATCTTAAGTCGATAACAAAGCTTTTAAACTGCGCATACTTGATGGCATTATTTGCTGCTTCTTGACTAATACGAAATAGTGCAATGGTTTGATTAGGACTAAGAACCAAATCCTGTTCACAAGAGTTTCGAATTTGCATGCTTCTCGCCTCAGAATTTGCCCTCCGGAAGAATTCCTGCAGTTTTGCGACCAGCATAGTCACATTTATCCCCTCTACATTCATAGCCCAAATAGTCTCCCTCAACTGATGCATGGTATCGCGTGAATGATCACTAATACCTTCCAGCTTGATACGCTTTACTTCTTCCTTTTCCTTAAAAGCAAGATTATCGATATTACTACCGATTATGGTTAATTGGGTCCCGATGTGATCATGTAAATCGCGCGCAATGCGCAGTCTTTCCGCCTCCATTCTCCTCCTCAAATCGGCCTTTGCCCTTTCTTGCTTTAGCAAGGCTTCACTTTCTAAACGCCCCTCTTTTAGCTTCTGCTGGCGATAGCTAAAAACAGCAAATAACAAAACAATACTAATTAGGGCGCCTAAAATAATCAACCATTGGTTTTTCTGTTTAACCTTTAGTTGCTCCTTAACTAACTCGGCCTCCTGCTCCGCTAACTCGGTATCCTTTTTCGCAGTCTCATAGCGCATCTCAGCCTCAGCTATTGTTTTACTTTTGGTTTCATTAAAAAGG
Organism: Roseivirga sp.; assembly: GCA_051277025.1. Classification (GTDB taxonomy): domain Bacteria; phylum Bacteroidota; class Bacteroidia; order Flavobacteriales; family Schleiferiaceae; genus Croceimicrobium. The sequence continues at coordinate 12,753 of JBNMPT010000016.1, forward strand.
GTATCGTCTAGAGCACGCAGCCTATCACTATAATAAAGACTATTTTCAAAATTTCCTTGCTCCTGATAATAGATCTTTAAGTTTTGATAAACTTCCGCCCGTACCTTTTTATAATCATGGAGTTTCGTTATTTCCAAAGCCTTCTCAAAATAGACAAAAGCCAGTTTAAACTTATTCTGAGCTTGATAGAGAGTGGCAAGATTCAAATAGTTCAAGGCGCTCGACTTATCATCTCTTTTAGTTTTATTGATAGCCAATGACTTTTGATAATAACGTTCCGCTTCTTGGTATTTACCTAAAGATTCATAGATACCGGCCATATTGTTGAAGCCCACTGCTATTTCATTTAGATCCTTTAAATCCTGAGCAATTTTCAGCCCCTGTTCATAATAGATTAGAGCGGAATCCAAGCGCCCGATCATCTCATTAATAGCACCTATATTGATATACGATTGCTTCAAACTTGAAATATTGCCAAGCCGCTGATGGACTCTGAGCGAAAGCTTTAAATACTCTAAACTCTTATCATAATCCTGCTGATAGTAAAAAACTACTCCTATATTGTTATAGGCCTCTGCCTTTCCGACTTCATTTCCAAGCTCCTCTTCATAAGCTAAGCTTTCGTAGAACTTACTGAGGCCTACCGAGAAATCACCCCTCTCTAGGGCAATAAGAGCAATATTATTGGTGACTTTAGCAAGACCCGCGGTATAGTTAAGTTTTTTCGCCAAGCGAAAACTCTGATCATAAACAAAAAGCGCCGAATCGGCTAAAGAGATACTTTGCAGATAATTAGCCGATTGGTTCAGGACTTCTACCCGATATGTTTTATCAGTAAATTCCTCGCTTAAGAGTATGAGTTTTTGTAAATAAAAGTAGGATGAATCCTGATTTTGAAGCAGCCATTTGCTACTTAAACTTAAATAGTTGTCGAAGCGATGTTCGACACTAGCTTCCTTCGGCAAACTCTTTCTTAGGCTATCAAGGTTTACTTGAGCCTTTAAAGGCGAAAGAGATAAAAACAAAATAAGCGGCAGAAGTACAAAGCGATACATCAGAGAAAATTGTGAAGGAAAAAAGATTCTCGAAAGTAAAGAATATTACTCGACTAATAACACATCTAAAATCAGCTCTTTGCGAACCTCAAAGAAATCGAGTGTCATATCATCATGCCATTCACGGTAATCATCCATATCCGCCTTCGAAGCAGCTAAATCACTTTGATCTTGATATTTCGACTCCAGCACCTCCGTTATTGGTCTTAGCTCTGCATCTATGGAGGCATCTACTTCATCAATAAAGCCTAAAACAAATTCCACTAAGTCCTCCTCTCCATTAAACTCTCCTACCTCCTCAATTTCGCTTTGAGCCACTCTAATAGCTTTACGCAAGTCGGTGATCACTTTGCTGAGGGTGTCGGTGTTATTCTCATCCACCGCTTTGAAAATCGCCAGAATATGTGCATCAACCCGATAATAGATTAGGGCTAGGTCGCGGGTATAAACGGTAATATCGTCTAACCTTAGTGAACGCGATTGTGCTGCCGTATCACGACGTAAGTCAACATTATAAGTCTTTGCAAAGAAATCTTCGGCTTTCTCAATTTTAAAATTAGCATCAAGCAATTTTATTTCCGCTACGCTAGCCGCAGCAAAGTAAGCCTGAAGGTTTTCATAGGAAGTATATTTCTCTGCACTTAAGCCTTGTGCTTTGCCGAAATCAGAATCATAAGCGTCCAAGTACATATCAAGGGCCGTCATGTATTCCTTCCATAAAACATCATCTTCATTATAGGGCCCTACTCGACCTAAATCTCTCTTAGTATCCTTTAACTGATCCAGCACCATTTCGCGAAATTTAGCAATCTGCCTTTCGTCGTTGCCCTGCGCAACCGCTTCCAAATAACGCATATTCTTAATCGCTAAACGGCGACTTTGACTTTGAAACTCGCGGTAGTAGGTGCGGGCATCTTTAAAGCGCTGTGCTTCTACATTTGGTAATGCAAAAAATGATAACAGTAGAAATATAAGGAGGCGTTTCATACAATCTATTTAGGAACACAAATATAACAGAAGCACGCTTCTATCATAATATTAAGCACAAAAAATCCCGCTAACCAATTAAAGCAAGCGGGATTATTTTTATGGAGTGCAAAAAATACTCTATAAATTACATCATACCGGGCATTCCGCCACCCATACCTGCAGCAGCTGCTGCAGCATCAGCATTATCATTAGGTATTTCACTAATAGTAGCTTCGGTAGTCAACAGCATTCCTGCAACTGAAGATGCATTTTCTAGGGCTACACGAGTAACTTTAGTAGGGTCAATAATTCCTTGTTCGAACATATTCCCAAAGCACTCTGTCTTGGCATTATAACCAAAATCAGCCTTACCTTCTTTCACTTTATTTACGATAACACTTGCCTCTTGACCAGCGTTAAAAGCAATTTGACGTAAAGGCTCTTCAACTGCGCGTTGAATAATGCGGATACCGGTAGTTTCATCCTCATTTTCACCTTTCATATTTTCAAGAACCATAGCAGCGCGTACTAAAGCTACACCACCACCAGGAACAATACCTTCCTCAATAGCAGCGCGAGTAGCAGCAAGAGCGTCATCTACACGATCTTTCTTCTCTTTCATCTCTACTTCACTGGCCGCTCCTACATAAAGTACAGCAACACCGCCCGCTAATTTAGCTAAGCGCTCTTGAAGTTTTTCTTTATCGTAATCGGAAGTGGTAGATTCGATTTGTGCTTTAATCTGGTTTACACGACTAGAAATATCTTCCTTACTTCCTGCACCGTTTACTAGAGTAGTATTATCCTTATCGATAGTTACTTTTTCACAAGTACCTAACATTTCCATGGTTGCATTTTCCAACTTAAAGCCACGCTCTTCAGAAATTAATGTTCCACCGGTTAGGATGGCAATATCCTCAAGCATTGCTTTACGACGGTCACCAAAACCAGGCGCTTTTACTGCTGCGATTTTTAAGCTTCCGCGGATTTTATTCACTACCAAAGTAGCTAATGCTTCGCTTTCAACGTCTTCGGCAATAATTAACAAAGGTCTTCCGCTCTGAGCCGCTGGCTCTAATATTGGCAGTAATTCCTTCATGTTACTGATTTTCTTATCGTAAATAAGAATTAGAGGAGACTCTAAGTCAGCAATCATTTTTTCACTATCGGTAACAAAGTATGGCGATAAATAACCGCGATCGAACTGCATACCTTCCACTACATCTACGTAAGTTTCGGTACCCTTTGCTTCTTCAACAGTAATAACCCCTTCTTTCTTAACTTTCTTCATGGCCTCTGCAATAAGAGAACCTATGGATAAGTCGTTATTCGCAGAAATAGAAGCTACCTGCTCAATTTTATCTGAGCTATCACCTACTTTCTGACTTTGAGTGTGAAGGTTTTCGATAATAGCTTTTACCGCTTTATCCATACCACGTTTCAAATCCATTGGTGCAGCACCGGCAGCAACATTTTTCAAACCTTGGTTAAAGATTGCTTGTGCTAAAACAGTAGCAGTAGTCGTTCCGTCCCCAGCAATATCAGCAGTTTTACTAGCTACTTCTTTTACCATCTGAGCACCGATGTTCTCCACTCTATCTTCTAGCTCAATTTCTTTAGCTACTGATACACCATCTTTAGTAACGTTAGGCGCACCAAAAGACTTTTCAATAATTACATTACGACCCTTTGGTCCTAAAGTAACTTTAACCGCGTTAGCAAGTTTGTCTACTCCACGCTTCAATCCGTCGCGAGCGTCTAAATTGAATCTAATTTCCTTAGCCATTCTTAAAATATTTTTTTAATGTTTTGTTCTTGTTTAATTAGGAGATTACCGCGTAGATATCCGCTTCACGCATGATAAGATAATCTTTACCCTCATGCTTAATTTCCGTACCACCGTACTTACCATACAGAACTACGTCACCGACTTTCACTGTCATAGCCTCATCAGGCTTACCAGCACCAACCGCTATTACTACTCCTTGCTGTGGTTTCTCTTGAGCCGTATCAGGAATAAAAATTCCTGAAGCAGTGGTTGTTTCCGCTGCACTCGCCTCCACTAAAACGCGATCTGATAAAGGTTTCAAATTAATTTCAGCCATTTTCGACTTATGTGTTTAAGTTAAAATATTGTTCTTATTGACAAGGGACGGGAATCATAAAATATGCCAATAATAGAACGGCCAAAATTTGTCAGACTAAGCTCCAGTTGGAACTATCAGCGCTGACAAGCTGGCTAATTTCACCAAGGATTACTGACAAAAAGTACACTTTTTTACCTTGTAACCTGAGTTCGGCCTAAAATTATAGCCTCAGATTTTCAATAGAAGCAAAAGACTAATCTGGATCGTGCAGCGGTAGCGGGCTACAGCAAATGAGCTAGCTGCAGGATTTTCACTTTTATTGTAAATAAACTTATAAGCCTCTTCTAAAAAGCAGTTTTCTGCGCCTTAGCCCTTCACAATAGCCCGCTATTGCTTCACCGCTTCCGCTTAAAACCCACTATTTATAAGAGGTCTGAGGCCTGATTTTACATCTACCTCAGGTTTGTAAACCCGCAACAAAATCCCCATCTTAGGGTTAACAAAAAAAAGCAAATATGACACATCTTAAAGAAGGTGATAAAGCACCCGATATTAATGCTCTAGACCAAAACGGAAATGCTATCCATCTCAGCGACTTTATTGGCAAAAAAGTGATCCTTTACTTTTACCCGAAAGACGACACTCCCGGCTGTACGGCAGAAGCGTGTAACTTCCGAGATAACTACTCTATTTTAAAAGAAAAAGGCTTTGCGATTATTGGTGTCAGCGCCGACGACGAGAAAAAACACCTAAAGTTCAGCACCAAATATGAGCTTCCTTTTACCCTTATTCCCGATACCGAGAAAAAAGTCATCACCGACTATGGTGTTTGGGGACTAAAGAAATTTATGGGCAAAGAATACGATGGAATCCATCGCGAAACTTTCGTGATTGATAAGAATGGTCTTATCGAGAAAGTCTACCTGAAAATAAAAACCAAGCAAGCCACCGAGCAGATCTTGGCTGATTTTAGTTAAAAAAAAAGGCCACACCTGAATACAAGTGTGGCCTTAATATTATCTATAAACCGTGCCTATTCAGCAGCAGGTTCGTCATTATTTTCTTCCACATTGGCGGGCAAATCTAAACTTCCACCTGCAGGTAAGCTTAAGTTTTGCTCACTTACCGGTAGTTCTACTCTACCCGCGGCAGACTCTAAGGTTTGCTCGCCAGCACTGCGTGGGTTCAAAGAAACATTAGCACCTAATACTAGCACCACTAATACTATTGCTAAAGCCCAAGTACCACGATCCAGGAAGTCTGTCGTTTTCTTTACTCCTCCAAAAAGCTGTGTGCCGCCGCCTCCAAAAGAAGAACTTAGGCCACCCCCTTTAGGGTTTTGAACTAAAATGATTAATACTAGAAGTATACAAACTAAAATTATTAGGGCGGTGATCAATAATACCATATTCTATTTTTTACTGTTTGACAGTTTTTTTATGTCTGAAATTCGGCTGGCAAAGAAACTACTTTTTTCGGGATATTTCAACCAAAGTATTTCATAAGCTTGAATTGCCTTTTTAAAATGCCCTTGTTTAATGTAAACTTTCGCTAAAGTTTCGGTTACTAAGGAGATCCCCTGCGAGGGTTCCTCCGCATCCTCAAACTCTGGGGAAGCTATCATTTCGGATTTTTTAAGCTTGCGCTTTTTAAGATCGGGAAGGTTTTCAACAAAAGCATCCATCAAGCCAATCTTCGCTGCTATTTCCGATTTCATTACTGGCTTCGACTCTTCCTTAGTTCCCTTAGCCTTCTCGGTATCACTCGTCGCTGAAACTTGCTTATTCAACTGTTTCAATAAAGACCCAAAACTAGGCGCTTCGTTCTCTTCTTGATCTTCAGAGGCTTCACGCGGCGGTTCAACAGCAATATTCTCAGCCTGATCTATCTGCCCCCTAGCGTCTGTTTCCAGGGCTAAGTCCGCTTCTTCATCAGTCAGGCTTTCTATTGCTCCTTCCTCGCTATCACGCTCTGGGTTTAAAGCTATTTCGGTTGAGCTCTCTGGCAGCGAAGGTGCTTCAGTTTCCCCACTTAAAGCTAGGTCTTCCTCCAGTTCTTCAACAAGGCTTTGTGCATCGCGTTCGATGTTACTTCCTCCAGCATGTATCGAAGTGTTGTCCAACTGCTTCTCTAATGCTTCTGGCGTAGGACTATCCTCGGCACTGCTATCGATATTACTTTCTTCACTTTTTATCGCTTCCGTTTCTTCTGTTTGGGAAGTTTTTCCCGCGCTTAGTTCTTCTACTGGTGTTAACTCCTCTAGCGAAGGATTCTCTTTTCTTGCAACAGTATCTGCTTCCTTATCCGTATTAAGCTCAGCAGACTCCCCCTTCACTTCCGACTCTAAAGCGACCGAGCGTTCTGCCTGTTTACTAATTTCTTCTTTATCCGCAAGTGCATCTATCACTGGTTTAGCGCTTAGCTTCTCGGCTATCTTGTCCGAGCGTTCATAGCGCAGACGTATGGCCAAATTCTCAATTCTCTTAATCTCATCCTCCA
>JBNMPT010000017.1:0-19102 GCA_051277025.1 Roseivirga sp.
TTTGATACTGTGCAAGCTTTTGGAGGTAAAGTAGTAATGACCAGTACCGAGCATAATACCGGAACCAATCGTTGTTTAGAAGCTTATCAAACAGTGCTTAAGGAAGCGGGAGAGTTCGACGTAATTGTAAATATTCAGGGAGATGAGCCCATGATTCGGGTTTCTGAATTAAGAAGCCTAATCGACCTCTTTAAAAAACCTGACGCAGAAATTGGCACTCTAGTAAAGGCTATCCGTTCGGAAAAAGAGCTTACCAATAAAAGCGGCTGTTTTGTAACCATCACCAAATATCAGAAAGCCCTTTATTTCTCTAGAACCTTAATCCCTTTTTTGCGCAATATCCCCCGCACTAAATGGCTGGGAGCACATACCTTTTATAAGCATATTGGTCTTTATGCGTATCGGCCCGAGAGCCTAAAAAAATTCGCCCTAATGGAGATGAGCAGCTTGGAGATTGCCGAATCACTAGAGCAAAACCGTTGGTTAGAAAATGGCGGCAGTATCAGCATAGGCTTTGCTACTGAAGAAAGCATATCGGTTGATACCCCCGAAGATCTCGCCGAAGTTAAAGTTATAATGGAATCTTAATGAACAGTGCCGAACTAAAGGAGTTCCTTGATTATAAAGCAGATGAATATGAGAATCCCAACTTCATAGAGTTTGACCCTGTTTCCATTCCCCATCGCTTTAGTCGCAAAGAAGACATTGAAATTGCCGGTCTTTTAAGTGCTACCATTGCTTGGGGAAACCGTAAAAGCATACTAACTAATGCCTCTAAGATGATGACCTTAATGGATAATTCGCCCTTCGAGTACGTATGTTCCTATTCAGATGCTGACGCGGTAAAACTGACTAATTTTGTGCATCGTACTTTCAATGCGGTAGACCTCGACTTTTTCCTTAAGTCTCTTCAAAACATCTACCTGAATAAAGGTGGTTTAGAAAAAGCCTTTCGAGGAGAGAATGCTAAAGAAGCTATTTACCAATTTCGGACAGCAATGTTAGAGAGCCCACATTTGAAAAGGAGTGAAAAGCATCTTTCTAATCCTTATAAAAACTCAGCGGCTAAGCGGCTAAACATGTTTTTACGCTGGATGGTTAGGCCAGCGGCAAAAGGTGTCGATTTTGGTATATGGAACCGTGTTAAAACATCTCAGCTCAGTTGTCCTTTAGATGTTCATAGCGGAAACGTTGCCCGTAAATTAGGTTTATTAGATCGCAAGCTTAATGATTGGAAAGCAGTAGAAGAATTAGATACTGCTCTTATTAAGTTAGATCCTCAGGATCCTGTGAAATACGATTTCGCTTTATTCGGAATGGGGGTTAATGAGAAGTTCTAAGCGTCATAATTAGCCGTCGATTTTATTATCTGTGATTCTATAATTTGCGGTGCTTTCTTTCCTTTGGATAAGGCCCACATTGCCTTGGCAATATCAGCGGCTTCCACCCCTTTATATTTAGCTGGAAATAAAAAGGAAAGTTTTGAGGTGATGATTTTACCTATATTCTCACCAAAGCGTTTTTCTTGCCTTGGTCCTAAAATCATGGAAGGTCTTAAAAAATAGAAGGAAGGCAAATCCAAGTCGGCTATTGCTGCTTCCATCTGACCTTTTGTTTTCAAGTAGAAATTACGTGATTGTGCATCGGCGCCTATTGACGACACTACACTAAAGTGCTTAACGTTTCCTTTTTTAGATAAAGCCGCAGCCTTTAAAGGAATACCAAAGTCAATAGCCTTATAGGTTTCCATATCGCTAGTCTTCGCTTTGGTGGTTCCGATACAAACAAACACGGCATCAGCTTCTAAATAATCGGGCCAAAATTCCTCACTTAATAAATCTCCAATGTGTTCGGTCACCTTTGGACTGTTTAAACCTAGAGGACTCCGAGAAAATATTTCAATTTTACTGTAGTCACTGTCATTGAGTAATTCGGTGAGTAGAAAATGCCCTACCAAACCTGATGCTCCTAAAAGTATTGCTTTCATGGTTAATCTATTGCGTTAAAATCTATGTGTTCCAAATACCAACCGTCCTTTATTTTAAGCCGTCGTACCCCAAAGCGATGAAGGGCATAGCCACCGGCTAAAAAACCGATACTAACATAGACTGATATTGGACGAATTATGGGCCTATCATTATTTATGATCCCATTTATAACAATAATCGCTGGAAACATGGTTCCCCCAGCCATTGCCGCTTTACCAAAAAATGGCATCAAACCTCTTGACACCCGCAAGGCAATAATATTTTCTTTTCGCACGATTTTAGTTCCGAATACAATACGGTTACTATCTGCTCTGACAAAATCGCCTGATAACCAAAACTCCTCATCGCCATTTCGAACTTTAAGCTCTAAAAAATCGCCTTGTTGCCATCTATAAGCAGGCGTTTCTCCCTTTTTCTTTAAATAAAGATACTGTTGCGCATCTGCACAAAGTGGCAACAAAATAATTAGCAAAAGGCTAAAGTGCTTAGCGAGGCTTTTCATTGGTTTCTTTTTTGTCTTGTAAATGATAGTGAACCCGAAGGGGATAATTACTTTGGGAAGTATGCTCGATCCAATAATCTTGGCCATACTTTTCTATTTCATCACTTAAATCATCATTAATATCTTCATAGCTTAAACGCTGGTTTCTAAAACTTCTAGGGGCTGAGTTCCGAAAGTACAGAGCAAGTAAAAGCCCTATTACGCCGCCAGATATATGTCCCTCATAACTTACTTTTTCCTCAATAGGGACTAAACCCCATACTAAGCCTCCATATAGAAACACTATTAACAAACTTACCGCTAAAAGGTTAGCGTTAGAGCGAAGAAGACCGCTAAAAAATATAAAACTAGCAAAGGCATAAATCAGACCCGAAGCGCCAATATGATAGCTTTCGCGTGCAAAAAGCCAAACCATAACTCCACTAAAAATCCAAGAAAACCACAGCACCGGCCTAGCATTGCGTGGATAAAAGAAATAGATGACAGACATTAACACAAAAAGGGGAAAGGAGTTATTACCAATATGCTTGATATCGCCATGTATTAAGGGACTAAAAGCTAATCCCAATAATGATTGCCATCTTTTCGGGTAAATACCAAACTCGAAAAGTTGCAGATTAAAACTCTGGTCAACAATAAAAATTAGCCAGATTAGGACTAACAGTAATAAGGGCTTGAGCATAAAAGCCAGACTTATTTGTTCCTTATTTCTTCCTTTACCTATGCTTAGTGAAAATTTCTTGCTTTTAATCATGCCTGTTAAATGTAGTACTTTTACAGGCAAATAATATTCCGCATGCCAGCCCCTCTTGCCGAAAGGCTACGTCCCATAAACTTTGATGATATTATTGGCCAAAAAAAACTCATTGGCGAAGATGGAAATTTGAGGCTAGTCTTAAAACAAGGCCTTGTTCCTTCTGTCATTTTCTGGGGTCCTCCTGGAGTGGGGAAAACTACATTAGCTCAGATTATTGCGGAGCAAAGTGGACGGAAATTTTTCACCCTAAGTGCTATAAACAGTGGCGTTAAAGACGTAAGAGAGGTGATTACTACGGCACAAAATCAGGGGCTTTTTGCACAAGGGAAAGCCCCCATTTTATTTATTGATGAGATTCATCGCTTTAGTAAATCGCAGCAAGACAGTCTTCTAGGAGCGGTTGAAAAAGGCATTATTGTTCTGATAGGGGCTACTACCGAAAACCCAAGCTTTGAAGTCATTGCTGCTTTGCGTTCTCGCTGTCAAGTTTACACCCTAGAATCTCTCAGTGCAGAAGACTTAGATGAGCTAATTAAAAGGGCCTTTTCCGAAGATACTTGGCTGAAGGAGAGTGAGGTTAAGATCTTGGAGAAAGAAGCTCTCATGCGCTATAGTGGCGGCGATGCTAGAAAGTTTCTAAACAATCTTGAACTTATAGTCGGACATATTGGCAAAGGAGGTGAAATTAATAATCAGTTGGTAGAGAAGGTTTTACAAAACACAACTGGCCAGTATGATAAAAATGGAGAGCAGCACTATGACATTATTAGTGCATTTATAAAATCTATCCGCGGAAGCGACCCAAACGCTGGTTTATATTGGCTAGCACGCATGATTAAAGGTGGCGAAGATCCTAAATTTATTGCTAGACGACTTTTAATCTTGGCTTCTGAAGATATTGGCCTTGCTAATCCTAATGCTTTACTGTTGGCAAATGCATGCTTTGAAACCATTGAAAAGATTGGCTGGCCCGAAGGAAGGATTACTCTTGGACAATGTGTTGTATACCTAGCAAATTCTCCTAAAAGCAACAGTGCTTATATGGGAATTAATAAGGCCCTAGAAGCGGTCGAGAAAACGGGAGATTTACCCGTTCCTTTGGCCTTACGAAATGCACCAAGTCAATTGATGAAAGACTTAGGTTATGGAAAAGACTACGAGTATAGTCACAATTATGACGGAAATTTTAGTAACCAAGAGTTCCTTCCCGACCATATCAGTGGTACCGTATTTTATGAGCCTAGTGAAAATTTAGGCGAAAAAAAAACCAGCGAAGTTTTAAAACAACGCTGGCCTAAATATTATAAGTAAAACCTCAGTTCCCTATTAACCTGAGTTCGGCCTAAAATTATAGCCTCAAATTTTCAATAGAAGGAAAAGACTAATCTGGATTGTAGAGCTGCAGCGGGCTACAGCACATGAACTAGATACAGGATTTTCACTTTAATTTGAAATAAACTTATAAGAGGTCTGAGTCCTAATTTTACACCGAAAGTTTATTAATTAACTTTCTGAAGGGTTAAAGTATAACCTGCGCTTCCGCCAGTCTTTGTATCCGCTTCTAATCTTGCAAATTGATCACATAAACCCGTATTGTCTTTATCAAAGTCTAGTGTACCGCCAGTTAAGAAAGGGGCATCAGCTTCCACTGTTGAAGTCGTTCCAAAGCTTAATGTAGACAGACCACTTACGATACGATAATCGCACGAATTAGCTACTACTAACTTCTCAGTTATAGTAATCGCAATACTAACGTCATAAGCCACACCTGCAGGGCTTAATACACCTGTAATATCATTGGCAAATGCTGGAAGATTGCTACTGTTACCCATTACCTCATACTGATCATCCGTGATGTCGCTTGGAGTAGAGCTTCCGGCAGTCCAATCTAACTTAGTAGCCGTATTCAATTTAAAAATATTGATTGAATCCGCAGCTAATTCTTCTTGAATGGTGAAGTCTTCCACCGTTATTTCCCGTGATTCTGAGCCACCAGCGATCGTTTTATTTTCTACTGTTATCTTACCCAAAACTGGTGAAGCATCTACTGTATAACCAACAAGCTGAGCTACCACAATAGCATTATTATCTGCATAAATGGTTCCTTGTTGATCCAAAGAAATTGCACCAGCGATTAAATCACCGCCAACGTCAATACCCATTCCGAAATCGATATTAACAGCACTAGATGTTGGGTCATTAGAAAAAGTAGCCCCATTACTAAGCACGGCAGTACCATTATCAATATAATCTTGGTTTTTAAAACCTTCATCAATGGTGCTGAAAATCTGATTCGTCCTTCCCTCAGCTTGCAAGTATAACTCTGCCACTTTTGTTTGCAAAGCAGCGTTTCCTTCTAGGTCGCCATCTTCTTCACAAGCAGTGAAGGTAGCAGCTAAAACTAGGACTGCTAAAAATTTGGATGTAAAATTTCTCATAATTAGGGTGGATTATAGATTAAAAATTATAGTTCATGGAGGCTTTTGTTCCCTCCAATTTTTGTTTTTCCTCTTCTTGTTTCTCTCTTTTCTTTTCGCGCTTTCCGTAAAAAGTTAGGTTAATTCCAAAGCGAAAATTTGTAGTTTGTACACTCGAATAATCGGCCGCAAGGGCGTTATCCGTCATCAAGTATAATTGGAATGCTCCTAATTTCACATCGAAACCAGCGCCAATATTATGCTGGGTGCCGTTGATTAAGGAATAGCCAGTAGTAAATTGAAATGTTCTCGACAAACGACCAACGTAATTAACGCCATAATCATTAAAATATTCTCCATTCCAAATACGAGTATGGAAAAGGGCACCAAAACTGTGCTTATCATTAATATGATAATTAACCGATACGAAAGCGCGTCTCATCAAATCACGACTATATACATTACCGGCCTCCTCTCTAAAATTTAAGGCTGCTTCCAAGCTATCTCTTGCATCGTTTAGCGCCTGTCCAAAATCATCTTGGCTCAAATCAAAATCAATTCCATCGAATTCAAATTCTCCCTGACTTATATAATCACGATTATTATCATTGTAAGTGATACTTCCCATATCAAGTAAACTAGCACTAACATCAAAGTGATCATTAATTTTATAATGAGCCCCAAAATCAAAGGCAAAGCCCGTATTATTTGGCAGCGCTAATTCCATGATCTGCCCCGAATCAAAATTTTCAAAGGCAGATGGTCCAGAAGATCTTACTAAAATATCCGTAACTGCATTTATGCGGTAAGGTCCATCATTCTCAAGCTTCAGATTCATACGGTCGGTATAAGCATGCTGCTGACCAAAAATATATTTTGCTTTGACGCCTAAGGTTAAACGATCCTTCAGAAAGCGATGTTGATAGCCTAAATAAAAATCTGTTCTCGCTAGTACTTCTAGGTCAAATTCATTTAAATCTAAATTAGTCACACTCCCACCTCCACTAAAAAGAATGTCAAAAAGCTGATAAGGAATGTCCATCGTAAAGTTGACACTCTGGTTAGCACCGATATTCACAAAACCGTCGCCTACCTTAAAGCCAATACCCAATAACTCTATTCGATTGTTTATATTTAATTGACTGCGACTATCAAGGTTGGCAGTTATTTGTGCGAGGTTATCATTAATATTTGTCCCTGCCTCGAATAAGTCTGCTGCTGAAAAGCCAGAATTATGGTAATGCGTACTAATCCCAGAAATGGCAGGAAGTCCAATATACCATTTGGCTTGCTGCGGCATTGCCGGGTTAGTATAGTGACTTTGCGGAATGGCATTGAAATTATAGAGCATCATATCGCTCTGTGCAGAAATGCCAATACTAAAGGCTAAAAATGCTATTGTTAGTTGTATGCGCTTCATTCTCCTGATACTGTTACATTAGCTTTTATTTGACTGGCGACTTGAATTTTTAGATCATAATCGGAATACATTTTAACATCAGTTTGACCGCCATTAGTGGTATTTACTTTTGCTATAAAACGCAGAGCATCTGAAAGTAAAAATCCATCAATTTGGGCACTGGTAAAAACAATTGGAATTTCACTGAAATTTGCTGCACTTACCCTACCATTGGCATCTACCGGTGCGGCCCTTAACAGTGGTAAATTGAAACCACCTAAACTATCGCCTGAAATTGAGTCTACAAAAGACACGGCTAAATCCAAATCAAAAGGAAAGCGGTTTTCTGTTTTAAAGAATAAAGTAATTTCATCCAATAAGTCTGGGTTGTCCGCGCCAATCGCGATATCATTAATGGTTTGATCAAGGCGCATATCTTCTAAACGCAGTTCCAAAGGAACATCTACAACAAAATCTAAAACAACCTCAGAAGTGCTCGCTATAAAATTTTCTATTGCTCCTCTTCCATTGGGATTTATTTGAATAGCCCCCGAGTAAAAAATATTTTGAGGAATATTTGCTAAAAAATCAGTGATTTTAGAATTGTTAGCGTTCAGGCTCAAATTTGAAACAGCAACGACTCCCGGCGAAGGAGAAGCCGTAATATTAAAGGGGTCAGCATCGAGAGAAACACGTGATAACTCCAAATTTTCACCTACAAAATCAGTAGTGATCTCAATGGGAAGACCAACGGTAGAATTGGTTACTAAGGTTAAGTTGGGATTGGTAAGATAAAAACCACCGGAAAAATTCTCTAATCCATTAATTTCAAAATCAAAACTTCCGGGAGGAGCGGCTTGAACGCGATCTCCAAAATAGCCACTAGCAACATCAAGACCTAATTGACTTAAGGTAACCGAGCAATTATAAACGGCTCCACTGGGAACATCGGCCGTATCAATAATTTTTAAGCCAATATCCAAAACGTTTATACCGGTATTTCCATTAGTAAAATCGAAGCTTAGTCCATCGATTAATGAAGAATCAAGCAAGTCCACGGTACCAGCAGCTAAAGTAAAAGTATCGGAATAAGAAGAACCATTAAGCGTAGCATTATAAAATGTTAAGGCCAAACGGATATCAGAAAATGCGGTATCATTACCATTTACGTTCAATGCAATTAAGCCCGAACTAAATGTTGCACTAGTTAATTCGGCTCCTGCGATAGTACCCAAGCCAACTGTAATTCTAAATTCTGGTTGAGACTTATTCACGAATAGCGGAAATGGATCTTGATCTGGAATAGAAAGTATGTCATCAATAGCGTAGGTAAATACTGAATCCTGACGATAATAAATTCTTAAAGCGCCATCGGGATCAACGACAAGAGTAGAGTCCTCTAGGTCACTAACCAAATCCTCCAAACTTAAGGTAAGCGTGGCTACCGGTAATGTAGCAGAAGTTTTTATTCTGATATCATCAATCATATCAAAGTCCAGTTCCTTACTACAGGAAAATAGAATAAGCCCTAAAAAGGGGACTAAAACTAATCGTTTCTTCATAAATAGGTTCCTTGGAATGTTTTTATTGCATTCACTTTTGACAAAATTAGAAAATTTTAGGGAAATAACACTAGTCCACATCCTTGATTTATTGATGATTAGAAATATCTTTATTTAGATACTATGAGCATTTCTGTTCTTCTATTTGTTGCTCTACCTTTTTCATCCTCGTTACTAGCGATAGGTTTTGTGGCACCATAGCCATTAGAACTTAATCGCTCGGCCGCGATTCCAAGCTTAATAAGTCGGTCTTTCACTGCTTTCGCGCGATTTGTACTAAGCATTTTATTATGTGCGAGGCTACCTTGATTGTCGGTATGGCCTTCTAGCTGCACCCTAAGGTTGGGATTTAAGTTTAAAAACTCAAAAACCTTAAGTATTTCTTGATTACTGCGTTTATTGATTTCAAAGGAGTCGTATTCAAAAAAGACATTTTCTAAGGTTACACTTTGCCCGGCCTTTATTGGCTCCAATTCCAGCAAAAGCTCTAGGGCTTCCTCTCTGTTTTTGCTAGCTAAGGCAAAGTTTCTTGAGAAGAATAAATAGCCCGGCTGTGCAATGGAAAGACCATAATCACTGCCGACTGGCAGAACAGCATAAAACTCGGCTTCATTATTTGTATTTCGAGATAGCAGTTTGGTACTGTCTTCTAAATTGAAAAAATCTAGACTAGAAGGCACCGGTGCGCGAGTTTCAACATTTATAACTCTGCCTTTCAAATAGGCGATTGCGAATGCTTGCGCTGATTGGGGTAACTGAAATTCATATAAATCCAATTTCCCTATCCCTCCCTCAAGAGCATCACTGCTGAAAAATCCTGTTTTTCCATCGGGTGCTACGATTAGACTAAATTCCTGAAATTGCGTATTAATAGGATGCCCTAAGTTTTTTGGTTCTCCCCAAGTGCCATCTCCCTTTCTTGCCGAAACAAAGAAATCTAAGTCACCCATACCAGGATGGCCTGAACTACTAAAGTAAAGATGCTCATTATCAAAATGAATATATGGTGATGTTTCCTGTTTAGGAGTATTTATTTCCCCGGGAATGGGCTTGGCCTTTGACCAGCGTCCTTTATTATACTCGCTATAAAAAATATTCATGTTTGGATCAGACCCACTGCGCCCCCTTACGAAATAAAGTGTTTTTGAATCAGATGAAACTGAAGGCTGGCTCTCCCACATGCCGCTATTGATAGCAGGGCCTAAATTGACTGCTTTTGTCCAAATTCCATTTTTCTGTAAAAAGGAGGCATAAATATCACAAGAGCCAGCACCATCTGGTCTTTCGCAGGCAGCAAAGAATATAATTTTACCATCTGAACTTATACTCTGAGCGCCTTCATTTCCGGGGCTATTTAAACGTCCCGGTATCAATTTTGCTTGCGACCATGGTGCATTGGCGCTATCTCTTTCTGTAAACCAAAAATCCTCATCCAATTTTTGACCTTCCAATTTTCGATGCGTAAAAACCAAGGTATTTCCATCGGCAGAGATTGAAGGGAAATAGTCCAAATTATCAGTATTTACCGCTGGCCCAAGATTTATAGGATTATAAACAATCGCCGTTTTTAGAGCTTCAATAGCGAATTTAGAACTTTCAATAATCTGCACTGCCTCCTCAATATACTTGCTGCTTGCGCGCGGCTCAGACCGATAAGATTCCAAAAACGGGATTGCCTCGGCGTAGCGTTGCATGTTATAAAGCTGCCTGCCTTGAAAAAGATTCAAAAAATAAGGTGGGTCATAAGTCTGTGCCTCAACATAACATTGAAGCGCTTCTTCCGCATTCCCCAACCGATTGAGGATGTCGGCTTTAAACAACCATGCATCTACAAATTCGGGGGCGTCATTTAAAGCATCATCAATTTCTTCTAAAGCATCTTGATACTTGTGTTCAGATACTAATGTTCGTGCTTCCATTAACTTTTTCCGTGCCTTTTTTGACTGAGCATTGCTACTAAGAGTAAAAATACTGAGCAGTATAAGAAATAAAAATCGCTGCATTATGGAGTTTTAATGAGTAACAAAGAACGAAAAATCAAAGTGTCTCTTCGCTTGATTTGTAAAAATTAAGATTAAATTTAGCAGATGAAAAGATACGGACTGTTCACTTTACTCACTCTACTTGTTCTAATAACGGCTTGTTCTAAAGAAAATGCGGAAGAGACGAATGAATCTCAAGTTTTAAAAATAAACATGGGTATTCATTGCGGATGGGGCTTGCGACTAGACTCTCTCACCATAATGAACAATCAAGCTCACTTAATTCAAAATTTTCGTTCCGACCCTTTCTCAGTCTTCATCTCTGTTGATTCGGTTAAAAGTCTTAGTAATAGTAAGGTAAACGATCTTGTTGCCGCTTTGGATTGGAATTACTTCCAGTCATTAAACTACAATTCAGGCACCGTTGCAAGCGACGGTTGCGATATATGGTTAGAGATTGAGCAAGGTGGTCAAAAACACGCCATTCGCTTTAGCCCCGCAGACACTATTCCGCAACTACGGAAGCTTAGTGATCAGTTAGATAGTATTTGGGTAAACATGGGCTATTCTCCGGATGATCTCTTAAAAAACTTCTGAAAAAATTAAAAAACTCCTGAAGTTTAAAGCAACTAAAACAGATCTTTCATAACTTTTTAGTCAAGGGCGATGGCTGTAGCTTTAAGCCCTAGAAACCCGTTCTTTTTTAACTACCTTTGCCCCTCTCAAAAAAGCAGCAATTTATGATCGAATCTACCGTAGATAATAGCAGCAAGGACACGGCCATCGAAGAAATAAAAATCAATGTTTTAAGGGATTATCGCCTAGCGGTAGAAAGTAGAGAAGCGAGCCTTATTGGGCGACGTGAAGTACTTACTGGCAAGGCGAAATTCGGAATTTTTGGTGATGGAAAAGAACTACCTCAATTAGCTTGGGCTAAAGTCTTCAAAGCGGGTGACTTCCGTTCTGGTTACTATCGGGACCAAACTTTTATGATGGCCATTGGTGCATTAACGACTCAGGAGTTTTTTGCTAGTCTGTATGCTGATACGGACCATGAGCTAGAACCTGCTTCTGCCGGAAGGCAAATGAATGGTCATTTTGCCACTCAAAGCTTAGATGCAAGTGGTAATTGGAAAAATTTAATGGCCCAAGTTAATAGCTCGGCCGATATCTCTCCTACTGCTGGACAAATGCCGCGCTTATTGGGATTGGCTGAAGCCAGTAAACACTATCGAGACAATAAAGGATTAAAAGGCTTCACGCAATTTTCGAACAAAGGAAATGAGGTTGCCTGGGGTAGCATTGGAAATGCCTCCACTTCTGAAGGCCCATTTTTTGAAACTATCAACGCCGCTGGAGTATTACAGGTTCCCATGGTGATCTCTATCTGGGATGATGATTATGGTATTTCTGTGCATTCAAAATACCAAACGACAAAAGAAAATATCTCGGAGATTTTAAAAGGTTTCCAAAGAAATAATGAGGAGGATGGCTACGAAATTCTCCACGTTAAGGGTTGGGACTATGCGGCTTTAATTGAAACTTACGAGAAAGCAGATCGTATTGCTCGCAAAAAACATATTCCAGTAATGGTGCATGTTACCGAGCTAACTCAGCCGCAAGGCCACAGCACCTCTGGTTCTCACGAACGTTACAAAAACGAGCAACGCCTTAAATGGGAGCGTGAATTTGATTGTAACAAAAAGATGCGCGAGTGGATTATAGGCAATAACCTCGCCACCGAAGATGAACTAAAAGAGCTAGAAAAAGAGGCACAAAAAGAAGCGCGTCAAGCGAAAAGTGCTGCCTGGAAAAACTTTATCTCAGCCATTAAAGAGGATATTAGTGAAGTCCTTGTGCTTTTAAGGGAAGCTAATGCCATTGCAGATGATCCTACTATTGTTGCCAAACTAATCAAAGAATTAGAAAATAATTTAGAACCACTGAGACGGGACGGGATTTCCGCATTGCGTAAAACTTTACGTCAGGTTCGAAAAGATACTAGTGGTGTAAAAATCAAAATCACGGCATGGCTAGAGAAAAACTTAGCACTGAGCCATGATCGTTACGGTAGTCATCTATACAGTGAAAGTGAACTTTCTCCTCTGAAAATTAGCGAAGTTGCTCCCGATTATTCGGTAAACTCGAAGGAGGTAGATGCACGTATAATTTTGCGTGAAAATTTTGATCGCCTTTTAGAAGAACGTCCAGAAATATTAATCTTTGGAGAAGATAGCGGGAAAATTGGCGATGTAAACCAAGGTCTGGAAGGTTTACAAGAAAAGCATGGTGAGAACCGCGTTGCGGATACCGGTATCCGTGAAGCAACTATTCTTGGACAAGGAATTGGCATGGCCATGCGTGGTTTGCGTCCTATTGCGGAAATTCAATATTTAGATTATTTACTCTATGCCCTGCAGGTTATGAGTGATGATTTAGCAAGCTTGCATTATCGTTCCAAGGGTCGTCAAAAAGCACCGGTAATAGTGCGTACTCGCGGTCACCGCCTAGAAGGGGTTTGGCATAGTGGCTCTCCAATGGGGATGATTATTAATGCCGTAAGAGGAGTTCACGTTTTAGTTCCTCGCAATATGACCCAAGCGGCTGGTTTCTACAACACCGTTCTTGATGGAGATGACCCCGCCTTAATTGTTGAGTGCTTAAATGGCTATCGATTGAAAGAGAAGATGCCGGATAACTTAGCGGCCATCCGCACTCCTTTAGGTTTTCCAGAAACTATTCGCAGTGGTAATGATATGACCGTCGTATCCTACGGATCTACTCTTAGAGTGGTTATGGAGGCAGCGGAAGAATTAGCCAAATTTAGTATTGATTTGGAGGTTATTGACCCGCAATCGCTTCTTCCTTTTGATGTCAATCATTTGATCGTAGAAAGTGTAAAAACCACGAACCGATTATTGGTGGTTGATGAGGATGTTCCAGGGGGAGCAAGTGCCTTTATTCTTCAACAAATCATTGAAGAACAAAATGGCTACCAATATTTAGACAGCGCAGCACAAACGCTTACTGCTACAGCCAATCGTCCAGCCTATGGAAGTGATGGCGATTATTTTAGCAAGCCGAGTGCAGAAGATATTTTCGAAAAAGTATATGCTATGATGCATGAATTTAATCCCGAGCAGTATCCTGCTCTTTACTAACATTGAGCACTCACACCCGTCTTCATAAAAACCTAGTAGCCGCAGTAGTTGAGGCTTTAGAATCTACTTTTGGAAAAGGCTTTTATGCCGATAAAGTAATCGAACGAATATTAAAGCAAAACCCAAAATGGGGAGTTCGCGACCGCGGATTTATTGCAGAAAGCACTTATGAAATTGTTCGTTGGTGGCGTTTGCTTTGGGAAATATATGGCAAGGAGCCGAGCACTAAAAAGAAGGACCTCTATCGTCTTTTTGGAATCTGGTGGCAACTAAAAGGCAATGACTTAGCGGTTTGGCCCGAATTTGAGGTGGTTAATGGTATTGATGTAATTGAGCGTAGAAAACAGCTAGAAGGTTCGGTGGCGGTTGATGAATCTTATCCAGATTGGTTGGATAAAGTTGCACGAGCAGAACTGGGTGAAGATTGGGATCACATTGCGAAGGCCTTGAATATTCCGGCCAAGGTTTTCTTGCGCACAAATACCTTGAAAACCGATCGCGATAGTCTGGTTAGCCGCTTGGAAGAAGAGCGCTGTATGGCCCATGCTATGAGTCAAACTGACAGTGGTTTGGTGCTTGAAAAACGTATTAATACTTTCAAACTAGACAGCTTCCGCGAGGGTTTGTATGAGGTTCAAGATGGTGGATCCCAGAAGATTTCTCCCTATCTTGGTGTTAAGCCAGGCATGCGCGTTATCGATGCTTGTGCAGGTGCGGGGGGTAAAACTTTGCACCTTTCGGCTTTGATGGAAAATAAAGGGCAACTTATTGCCATGGATGTTGAAGCCTGGAAGCTGAAGGAATTGCAAAAGCGTGCTCGTCGTGCTGGTGCCCATAATATAGAAACGCGTCCGATTGAAAATGCCAAAAGCATAAAACGTTTGCACGGTTCAGCCGACCGCTTATTGTTGGATGTACCTTGTTCTGGTACCGGAGTTATAAAACGTAATCCCGATAGCAAATGGAAGTTACAGCCCGATAATCTTGAGCGAGTAAAGAAGATACAAGCCGAAATTATTGAGGATTATTCGAAAATGCTAAAAGTGGGCGGCAGAATGGTTTACGCTACTTGTAGTATTCTGCGCTCAGAGAATGAGGATCAGGTAGATCGTTTTATACAAAATCACCCAGAGTTCGAATTAATAAAAGAAGAACGTGTTAATCCAAGCAGTTGGAGTGATGGGTTTTTTATGGCGCTATTGGAGAAGAAGGCTTAAGCACTTTATCGCTGACCTATAAATGGATTAAGGTTTAATAAAAGGTTCTTGCCCGATATAAGTATTTCTTTCATCCCATAGTTGGAAGTAATACATAGTTTCGCGCCAGTCCCCCAATTCAATCGGGTTTTTAGTTTGAAACCTTCCTTTTTGAACCACTCTGCCAGTTATATCAATTATTTGATATTTATAATAAGCACTTTCGTCCTCTAAAAATATTTTAAGTGCATTAGTACTAGGCTCATAATTTAAATTAAAAGTGCTAACACCATCAATCAACTTGAAAATTCCTTGAGAATCTACTTTAAGTAGAAGTGGAATACTTAAAGTGTTAGCAAAAAGATTATCAATATTTCCTGCTAAGTAAAAACTCCCATCTAAATTTGAGTAGAGACTGTACACATTAAAAGTCTTTGGGAAATCTTTTACCAACACTGATTGGGTAATAACACCGTTCACTTCGCGATATAGATGAAAAGTGGAATCCTGATGACCTTCCATCATTAAGTAAGTAATCACTGCACTATCTTGCACTCTTTGGCTAATGGGCAAACAATCACGACAATTCGAATGCGCCCATCTTTTATACGATTCCCCGATGCTAATCTCTCCAAAGCGGTCTTTACATAACTGAAGCCACTGATATCCCAAAGTATCTTCAACTGACCAACAACTATCGTTAATTATATAGTTATGTCGGGCTAAATTTTGTCCATTGAGATAGATATCACTGAGCTTCCCCGCCTTCCAAAAATCACCGTAATGGTCGTTAATACTATCGAAACCAGTTTTACCACGGGTGAAAAAGAATTGAAGAGAATCGTAAAGGAACTCAAATTGTCGTTTTTCGGAATTGTAAAAAGAAGTGCCAGGACTTTCTATATCCAAAGGAAAATCAATCGTATCGAGCTCAGCCAACTGACCCGATGTAATATTATAGGAGGATAAAATAAAGCTCTTATTATCCGTAAACTGTCGGTATTCTAAGTTGTAAATGCTATCAACACTGCGGAATATAAAAACCGAATCCCCGCTTAGGATAGGATTATATGAAAGGCTCATATAAGACAACCAATAGGTATTTAACTGACTGGTATCACGTAGACTTACATAGTCAATCCCCATGCCACTGCGTCCGCCAGCAGAACAACATTGCTGAAAAGTAGTTAATATTTTATCTGGGGCAATTTCAAAGGTTTGTCGGCTTTTATCGTAGAGGTGTCCATTCCAATTGGATTTGAAGAACTTTATATGCCCAAGACTATCATTCCCGGGATAGTATGCGGCATAAGAAAATCTGGAATAACCAGTACAGGAATAAAGTCGCAATTCGTTCTTACTTAAAGGAGTTACCTATAATAATGTATTGGCATAACCTTCCTCAAAACTCCGGTTGAAGCGAGTTTGAGCAATGACAGATAAGCCCGAAATAAAGAAAAGCAGTACTAGTATTTTTTGCTTCATAGTAGTAAAGGTAAAAAAATGCTAATTTATAATTTCTTACTGTTTAATAAAAGGTTCTTGCCCGATGTAAGTATTACTTGCACCCCATAACTGTAGGTAATAAACCCCTATAGGCCAGTTCTTTAAATCTATACCCTCACTCACTTGAAAGTCTCCTTTTTGCAAGGACCTGCCCGATGAATCAAGAATACGATAGTTTAAATTGGCAAAGGGATTGTCGAAAAATATTTTTAAGTGAGCTTCCCTTCTATTAAAATGAACTTGAAAAACTGAATTTGCACTTACTCGGCTAGACTTTCCATTTTTATCAATAAATATCAGGTGAGGATTGGCTGAGCTGCCACCCCAAGATTCATTATAAAAATAGTTTACACGACCACTTAAAAGAAAGGACCCATCCTGAAAACTGTGAACTTCTCGAATCTCAAAATCAGAATTGGCGGGTCTTTTATAAACCTGTCTCCGAGTAATTACATCGTTCTCAACCCGGTATAAGTGAATCGTATCTTTGGATTGACTTGGATAAGCGTAGCTGAATATTAATGAGTCTTGCTGCTTATCATAGAATGAATAAGGCATCGGAAGGGGAATATTTGGATCGATGGAATGTGGGAAATTCTTTAAGTGAATGAGGCGCTCCTCTCCGTTTGATAAGATCTCTATTTTAACCCGATCAGCATTCAAAGTATCGCTAACAATGCGGTATTTCCCATTAAGATTATTTCGCATCACAGAAAAATTGGTCCAAAAAGCCCTGTGTATTCCATGACAATTTAGCGCAGGATCGTAATAAGCACCAGTGTCTACAAAAAATGAATCTGCTTGTTTTTTTCCCCTTTGAAAAAAGTAGTGTAAGCTATCATTAATGTATTCTACTTTTTGCTCACCAGCATGAAATATGAAAGTACCTGGTGCTAATATCCTGGCTTCCAAAAGAAAAGTATCTAACACCTGAAATTGTCCGGTCTTAGCATTCATATCTACTAAAATAATACTATCCGCACCCAACTT
This sequence comes from Roseivirga sp., assembly GCA_051277025.1. Classification (GTDB taxonomy): domain Bacteria; phylum Bacteroidota; class Bacteroidia; order Flavobacteriales; family Schleiferiaceae; genus Croceimicrobium. Next base: position 17,461 of record JBNMPT010000017.1, read on the forward strand.
ATTTTCCACATAAGACTCTAAGGATGTGGTACTAAGCAAAGCAAAAACAGAGTCTCCCTGCGTAAGCCAATTAAAAGAAGCGGCCATATAGGGATGTGTAATGGCATTCTCTTTAGTAGTATCCTCTAAATCAACCCAATAACTATCAACCAATGCATAGGTATCAAAGTATTGTAATCTAATTTGCTTAGTTGGAGAAAGCATTGTCAGTGGAGCGTCAACAAAAGAAAGAGCATAACCCTTAACGAGCTTAAGGGTACCTAAAGAGTCAATGTCGGGATAATAAAGGGCGTGCACTTCACCCCGATAATCTAGAAACTTTAGCTTCCATATATCTGGAGCGATGGAATCTATGCCAATGAGATTATCCATGCCATCGGATGAGAAAGTTTTTTCAAAACCTTGAGCGCTAACTGCTAGGCTCGAAAATAAAGTTAAAAATAGCAGTGTTCTAAGCATAATTATTAAGGTTTCGGGAAAGGTTTAGTACGAAGATAATCATTCTCTTCTTTAAATAATTGTAGGTAGTAAATCCCCGTTTTACAATTTCGAATACTAATAAGCTCAGCGGGATTGATCTTTCCTTTTTGCATCAAGCGACCGGAGGCATCAACTATATTATAGAGAAGCAGAATGGGAGCGCTATCCCAAAAGATGCGCAGCTGATTGCTTCTTTTATTAAAGTGTAAGTCTAAATTTTTACTTAAGCCATATTCCCGATAATTACCGGTAGCTTCCAATTATCCCCAAATTGTAGTACATTCGACAAAATAATTATACTTAACAAGTATTAAGGTTATACGAGTTATTAATTTTTACAATTTGCATAAAAGCCGTTTAATATACACAAGTCAAGCTACAAATCCTTTTAAAAAAAGAGAGCTATTAGATTTATTACATGATGCACGTAGATACAATTCAATCAATTCTATATATGGGTTTTTATATTATGAAGACGAATTTTTCTTCCAAGTTATTGAAGGGGAAACTCAATTGATTAATAACTTATGGGATAGAATTAAGAAAGATAAACGCCATAATAATGTGAGAATTGTTTCAAACAACTTAATCCATGATTATTTATTTGCTAAATGGTCTATGGGTTCTATAGAATTCAAGGATCCAAAATTAAGTATAATTCCAGGGATTAGTATAGAACTAGATAGTAAAGAAAGTATTGACCTTTTAATTACCAACTTACCTGAAATATCATCATTATTAATTTCGAATCCAGAACTATATTTATGATTATAAACACATACTACAACAAAACCTAAACTGCATTAAAACGCAGTTTAGCATAGACTGTAGGTATCATTATAGAATCCCCTAGAGATGCGGCCCCCTAAATAAAACTCCCCTTGGGCATTGCTTTGTATGGTGGAAATATCAAATTGCAAACTATCTACGTAAGGAAATTTACGCTGTAAAATCACCGAATCCCCTTTCATCCTAAATAAATCAAAATCTGCTGTATCATTGGTTTGCAAGACCAAGGAGCGGTAAAGACTGTCTTCAATTGCATAAGAAGAGACATTATAACTGCTAAGGTTTTGATAGCTGGGTGGCAGAAATACTTTGTAAATCTTTAGATCTCTTTTATGTTTTTTTTCAAAGTAAACCCACTTTGCGCCCAGGGTAT
>JBNMPT010000018.1:0-18889 GCA_051277025.1 Roseivirga sp.
ACTTAATTTGTGCCACTAAATCGGCACTAGGACAAACACTACCATTTAAGTATAGATTATCCTCCTCCTGAATTAATGGGAATTTTGTACTTAAATAATCTGCCGTTATGTAGGATACTACATTTTGGCCACCCCAGTACTTCAACCATTTCTCTTCTATGGTTAAAATCCCCAAACGCAGTTTAGCGCAAGGTCTCGTATAAGTTAAGGGAAGGAGATTATCACGATTAGCATCGTCAAAAAAAACAATATTCATAGCTACTGATTTGATCCGCAAGATAAATGAAGGAACATAAAAAAACCCCTACACTTTAAAAGAATAGGGGCTAAATATTTTATCGTGAACAGCTTATGCCTGATTACGACCTTTGTAACGGTTGCGGAATTTATCCACACGACCAGCGGTATCTACCAATTTAACTTTACCAGTATAAAATGGGTGAGAATCGGCTGAGATTTCCATTTTGATTAGTGGGTATTCTACCCCTTCTAACTCCATTGTGTCGCGAGTTTCGACACAAGAGCGGGTGATGAAAAATTCCTCAGTACCCATGTCTTTGAAAACACAGGGACGGTAATTTGAAGGATGAATGTCTTTTTGCATATCTTAATAAGTTTCGTTGGTTGGGATTTTGCCCATGCCAAAAATGGGCTGCAAATTTAATCCAAATATTAAGTTCCCGCAAGTCTTATTTGCAAAATTCATAAAACCCATAAATCTGTTCATTTTAAAGGCGAAGGCCGTACTTTTGGAGAATAAAGTTCGTTGTGATTTCATGTTAAAAAAATTATCTATTCTTCTTGTCCTAGCCCTTATTGGCTTTAGCGCCTGTCGCAAAGAGAACCGCATTATTAGTTCAAACTTTTCATTGCGATACTCTAGCGACACTGTCTTTCTTGATACCCTTTTCACGGAAATCGGCTCTAGCACGTACGAACTTAAGGTTTACAACGACAGTAAGGAGACCGTCAACATTCCTACTATTCGCTTAAAAAACCCTGGCTCTCCCTTTCGTTTAAACATTAATGGCACTGCCAGCACCAGTCTCAATAACGTAGAAATTTTAGCCGAAGACAGTATCTATATATTTATTGAAGTGACGGCAGCAGAAATTGCCAATCAGAACACAATGATAGTTAGCGATCAAATTGTTTTTGACCTCGCTGAAGGCGCTAGTGAAGTGGAGCTAGTCAGCTTAGCAAAAAATGCGATTTTTCACTTTCCCAGTAACTTCATTGTCCTTGGCTCAGGTAATAATCGCAGTGTAATACCGTACTCTATTATTGACTGCAACACGGTTTGGGACAATAGCATGCCACATGTTATATATGGTTACGCAGTGGTCGATAGCGGTTGCACCTTAGAGATTGCAGCCGGCGCAGACATTCATTTTCATGAGAATAGCGGCTTATGGGTTTTTAGCGATGGTATCTTAAAAATAGCTACTAATGCCCAGCCGGGACAGGGCGATTCTGTAACTTTTAGTGGCGATCGATTGGAGCCCTTTTACGAAGAAGTGCCCGGACAATGGGGTGGCGTTTTAGGTGGCCTATATATTGGACAAGGTGGCAAGGCTGAAATAAATAATTTGGTTATTAAAAATGCATCCAATGGCCTGCGCTGTGACAGCGCCATTTTTCCAGATCAGCTAAAAATCACCAATTCTTATATTTTAAACTCATCACGTACGGCACTCTACTCGGGCTTCGGCAATATTGAGGCAGAAAATTTAGTGATTGCTAATCAGGGCCTTTACGGATTTTACGCTTTTGGCGGAAATTATAACTTTAAACACTGCAGCTTTGTAAATTATTGGAACCTTTCTACGCGACAAGAACCAACAGTAGTACTTAGCAATTTCCTCGAGTTTCAAGACGCTAGCGGACAGATACAGAGAATAACTCGAAGCCTAGAGAGTGCCTATTTTGGAAATTGTATTATTGATGGTATCAATGAGCAGGAACTGCAGTTTGTAAAGGATGATGGTGCCATGTTTAATTATCAGTTTAATCACGCACAACTGAAACTTAATAATGATCTCACCGAGCGAGGGTTTTCAGTTAGTGAGGTAAACTTTATTAATGTTCTCGTTAACAATTCAGCCGACTTCGTAAATCCGGCACTAAATAATTATCAACTTGATAGTTTAAGCCAGATGGTTGATCAAGGTAATACTAGTGACGGTTTTATTGTACCCACCGATATTTTGGGACTAAGTCGAAATTTTAATGGCCTACCCGATTTGGGAGCTTACGAAAGACAATTTTAAAGAATAGCAAAGGAATAACTAAACATTACTCCCCAGTATTTATCATTATCGAGGACAATATTTGGAGCCGTCTCGAGGATTCCATCCATTGTATCTCCGCCTAAGGTGCTGTAACGTAATTCCACCGCAAGGATACCATGATAAGAAACTCGATACTTCATTCCCAGTCCAAAAAAGGTATTCATCCCAATGTAAGCGTCAGTCTCAATGTCGATATCATTAGGCACCTTTCCATCAATAGTCAACTCAGGGTTCCAACCAGCTACACCTAAACCACCTTTTAAAAAAACAGTATACTTCTGATCCAAGTGGTATTTCCCGAAACGAATAAGATGAACCTCACTAAAAATATTACCCGACAATAAACTGGTATTTACACTAAAGCCCCGGTTAAAGTTATCGTGGTTCACATCGGAAGCCCTTAAGGAGCCATATGATATTTCCCCACCTATTCCGAACCAATCATTAAGGTGGTATTTAGCAAAAAGCGTCATCTGCGCATCTATTTCAGCAAAAACTGCATTCACACGACTAGAGTTCGCAATTTCATTGCTCATGTTTAGGGTACCGATACCCCCTCCGAATTCGTAATATTTTGTTCTCTTTGATTGTGCACTTGCACTTAATCCGAAAAGCAGGGCCGCAAAAATTACGACAGAGCGATAGTTTCTCATGATTGTTTATCTCTTAAAAAAACAAAATTTGTGTGGTCACTCCCCTCTTTATCGAGGTAGTATCCTGCTAAGTTAAACTCTTTTAGTTCATCTGTAGAATTTATTCTATTCTGAACTACAAAATTGGCCATCATACCGCGCGCCTTTTTCGCAAAAAAGGAGATTACCTTATACTTCCCTTTTGAATAATCCTTAAACTCAATATTATAAACTGGATTAGGGATTTCTGCTCTTTGCAATACTTTGAAGTATTCTTTGCTTGCCAAATTTATCAGTGGTTCATCCGTAGGAATATTATCCTTGAAATACTGAGATAAACTAGTTTGCCAAAAATCATACAGATTCTTCTTAGTTCCAACCGACATAGTGGTTCCCATTTCTAAGCGATAGGGTAAAATAAAGGAATTGGCCTTCAATAAACCATATAAACCCGAGAGTATATAAAGTCGGTCCTGGGCAAATCGCATATCTTCTTCCGACCAATGTTCTGCTTCTAAGCCCAGGTAAACATCCCCTTTAAATGCCAAAACAGCCTGTCGCCCGAGGTGAATATCCTCTGCCAACCAATCTTGATTACGCTTAAAATTTTGATTGGCTAGGTTCTCACTAATACCCTGAAGGCTCATTAGTTTATTGGCAGTCAAACTTTTGAGCTTTCTGTTTACCTTGCTCGCTTCATCTAAAAAGATAGGCGTCGCAGCACTACCAATTTTTAAATCGCTTGAAAAATCTAGAGTTTTTGCGGGACTGATTACACTTATCATAGGGCACAAATATAAAAAGGCGTGATGTATAAACATCACGCCCTTTCTAATAAAGTTGCAGTAGTTATTATTTCTCTACTCTCAGGTTTTCCTGTGCTAATGACCATTCACGGTGATTGGCAATACGATTCGCTTGATAGTTCACTTCATGTAAGGTTTTACGGTCATCAGACCAAACAAACCAAGCTCCTTCTTTCTGTCCATCTACGTAAGTAGCCTCAATTCTAATATCTCCATTGGTGCTGTATTCAGTCCATTGGCCGTGAGACTTCCCGTCTTTAAAATAACCTACTTCTTTTACCTGATCTGTATTCTCAAAATAGCGGGTCACTTTTAACTGATCACCAATTTTCTCATAAATTGAAGTAGACTGTGCTTGAACACTCGTTCCTATAAATAATGCTAATACTAATAATCTCATAATCGTTTTCATCTCTTCAAGCTTTTAATTTCTACTCGACAAAGATATGAAAAATATTTACACTGGCTTAACATTTACTTAACATTAGCGGTGTCTTTTGCATTACACTACTCAGCATCAACTAACTGTATGTTAATTTAAAACTAAGAAAGGCCGCCAAGAGGCGACCTTTCTACAATATATTGCTATTTAGCTACTTAATCCTTCGCTAAAAAAGGGTATTTATATGACGTTGCGGTAATAAAAGTCTCCTTAATAAGTCTTGGACTCACCCAACGATAAAGGTTTTGCTTAGAACCTGCCTTATCATTCGTTCCCGAACCACGGGCACCACCAAATGGCTGCTGACCCACTACTGCACCAGTAGGCTTATCATTGATATAGAAGTTACCTGCGGCATTACGCAAAGCATTTATCCCTACTTCTAGCGCGTAACGATCATTACTAAATAAAGCGCCCGTTAAAGCGTATGGTGACGTTTCGTCAACTAGTTTCAAAGTAGCTTCATACTCATCTTCTGGATATACGTAAATAGTAAGCACTGGACCGAACAACTCTGTCTCCATGGTTACATATTTAGGATCAGTAGTTACGATTACAGTGGGCTCAATAAAATAGCCTTTAGATTTATCGTAACCACCACCGGCTACTATCTCAGCATTGGTATCTTTCTTAGCACCATCAATAAAGGAAGCCAACTTATCGAAGGATCCTTCGTGAATAACCGCAGTAACAAAGTTTTCAAAATCACGCGGAGAACCTGATTTAATTTCGGCTAAATCGGCTAACATTTCCGCTTTCACCGCTGGCCATAGATTGCTAGGCACGTAGGCTCTTGAAGCCGCGGAACATTTTTGACCTTGAAATTCAAAAGAGCCACGAATCAAGGCGGTACTTAGCTGCTTGCTATTGGAAGATTTATGCGCTACAACAAAATCTTTTCCACCTGTTTCTCCTACTATACGAGGATAAGTGCGATACTGAGAAATGTTCTTTCCAATTTCGGTCCAGATATTCTGAAAGACGGTAGTTGAGCCGGTATAATGTAAGCCCGCGAAGTCTCTGTGTGCAAATACAATATCAGCCGTTTCCTGTGGATCGGTGAAAATCATATTAATCACCCCGGGAGGTACGCCTGCTTCATCAAAAATATCCATCACTACTTTAGCAGAATAAACTTGACTTAAAGAAGGTTTCCAAACAACCGTATTACCCATCATCGCCATGCTAGCGTTTAGGTTTCCTGCTATCGCGGTAAAGTTAAAAGGAGTTATTGCGAAAGTAAAGCCCTCTAAAGGACGGTAATCTACTTTATTCCAAATGGTGCTATGCGAATGTGTGTAAGGTTGTTCCTGATAAATTTCAGTAGCATACTGCACGTTAAAGCGCAAAAAGTCGATCAGCTCGCAAGCGGCATCAATTTCTGCCTGGTAAACAGTTTTACTTTGAGCAATCATGGTGGAGGCATTCAACTTAGCGCGGTAAGGACCGGCCGCTAAATCTGCTGCTTTCATGAAAATCGCCAAACGGTTAGACCATTCCATACTTTCCCAAGCTTCTTTAGCATCAAGAGCCGCTTTTATAGCTTGATGAACGTGATCGCTAGTGCCGTAATGAAATGAACCTACATCATGCTTGTGATCATGCGGAGGCAATACCCGCATGGTGTTCCCTGTGGTCACCTTCTCGCCATTGATAACCATGGGGATATCAATACTTTCCGACCACATTTTATCATATTCAGCTTGAACCTCTAACCTTTCTGCGCTACCGGGACGGTAGTCTTTAATCGGCTCATTAATAGCTGTGGGAACCTTATAAAAACCCTTTTCCATAATTTTTTTTTTGAGAGATCTTTTGTGGACTCAAAGGTAAGATAAAGCAAAGAGGCATGAAACTAATTACGAAAAAGACTATTTCAATCGCACTAAAGCTTCTCAGGAACCTTTCGGCGATCTTTAGACTCCACCTCAACTTGGATGATTTCGGGCTGATCACGCTGCGCCGAGAAACGCAAGCCACTTAGCTTGCTGCGATACCAGGCGCCGGTATCAATATACCACGCATTTTCCTTAGGCTTATACAATGGCTTATCGCCCGTTACCACATTGTGACCAATTACCTGAGATTTATAGAGCGACCGCAGTGGTTTGCGATTAATTAACACATTGTCTTCGCTATGAATATCGAAAGGATCCAAAGCATCTTCCGCTATACCAGCATGACTAATAAACAGCTTTTCATTCTCCCAGCTTAAAGGTAATAAGCTTAAAAACTCTGCGATATCTGAATTTTCTAAGCCTTGTTTTTCAAAGTCTAAACGCAACTGTAAGTAAGCAGAATTCTTCGATTTCTTGCGATAGGAGTCTAAGAACCATTGTTCATGATTACCTCTAATCAGAAAAACCTGACCGGGATAATCTGTCTTCAACCTTAACAGATAGCGCAATGATTTGGCAGAATACGGACCCTTATTAATGAGATCACCCACCAAAACAAGCTGATCTGCGTCAGGATTCCAATAAGTATTAACTAATGATTTAAGGGTATAGTAACAGCCATGAACATCGCCTACTACCAAAACCGCCATAGAAAAAAGCTAGGAGTTTATCATCACTGGCATAACCAGCATCAAAATATCCTCTCCCTCCTCTAAACCATCGGCTGGCAAAATAATACCGGCACGATTTGGAGCCGACATCTCTAAATTAACCTGATCCGACTCAAGGTTAGATAACATCTCGGTTAGAAAACGAGAATTGAAACCGATCGCCATATCATCGCCAGTATATTCACAATTGAGGCGCTCGTCTGCCTTGTTAGAGAAATCTACATCTTCGGCTGAAAGTTCTAATTGCATCCCTGCAATCTTCAGTCTCACCTGATGAGTAGTTTTATTTGAGAAAATCGCTACTCTCTTTGCTGCTCCCAAAAACTTGCTACGCTCTATTTTAAGAACATTAGGGTTTTCTTTAGGGATTACCGCTTCATAATTGGGGTATTTACCATCAATTAAGCGACAAGTGAGAATAATATTATCAAATTCAAAACTAGCATTGGTATCATTATAAACCACCTTCACATCATCACCTAAGCTACTGAGCGTAGACTTTAGAATAGTAAGAGGTTTACGAGGCATAATAAACTCAGCCGTGTGATCGGTGGTGCAATCTAATCTGCGGTAGCGCACCAATTTATGCGCATCTGTGGCAACAAAAGTTAAACCCTCTGAAGTAAACTGAAAAAACACACCAGACATAACGGGACGTAATTCATCATTTCCAGCGGCAAATAATGTTTTATTAATAGCAGTACCTAAAATTTCCCCTTTAATAGAAGTACTACTTACGTCTTCCATTTCCGGCAACTGAGGAAACTCCTCCCCTGAAACATAGGCCAAACTATAGCGACCATCATTCGAGCTAATCTCAATAGTACTGCTCGCCTCATCGGTTGTAAAAGTCACGGGCTGAGCTGGCAAAGCCTTAAGGCCATCCAATAATAGTCGTGCTGGAATTGCTATTACGCCATCCTCATCGCCTTGCACATCCATAGTTGCGCTGATGGTAGACTCTAAGTCTGAAGCCATGATTTGCAGGTTAGATGCACTTAAACTGAAAAGGAAGTTATCTAAAATGGCTAGTGTATTATTATTGTTTAATACACCGCCAACAATTTGCAATTGCTTTAGTAAATCTCCACTTGAAACGATGAACTTCATAATATAACAATTTGATGCTAAAATTAAAGGGCAAATATAAGTATAATCGATAGCTGCTTAATACCGCCTGAGAACAAATTTATGAATCTGTATTCACAAAATATGACAAAGGCTTAATCACCTTTCTTAAACCATAATACTGCAGCAATACCATGCGATCATTATTAATGAAACCATGTAATCTATCGGGATCATAAAAAGTCTTTGGGTCTTCATAATCGATAGTCTGTGCCTGAGCTTTAATTTTAAAGCCACTAAAGCTAGTCTGCTTACCATCGGTATCCTTAACCATTATGGTAAAAGCCGGAACACTGGACTTTAAAGAATCTCTTCTGGCGAAGATAGGGTCCGAGGGAATAATCTCGCCTTCGTAAGCCAAACTGTTAAAAGCTTGTAAAAACATGCGTGCCTTCGCCATCGACACATTAGGCATTACCGCCCCGTCACTAGCTCGAATGAAATAAATACTATCCGGAGAAAACACTCTTAAAGTATAACTAGCCTCGAGAGAATCTGGATAAATAACCTCAACCTCTTTAATATTCCTAGGGTTTACACGCACTAAATCTCTACGTTTCCACAGATAGGTTTCCGTAAAGAACCGACTGGATAAATAACCATTAAAGCCTGGGATATGCACCGCATACGGCGCATCGCCCCCTTCCATCATCATCCAGGTTCCCATTTCGTCGTGAGTTGGCAGCCCTACTATGATTGTCTTAGATAATTTCCCATTTTGAAAAATCTCCACTTTTTTACCGAAGACCTCTAAATTTTTAATCACCTCCGGTTTCATCCGCTTGGTTACAAAATTTCTCATCTCCATGCGATACATAGTTTCCAATATAATCTCCATTGCATCCGGCCTTGCCGCGTCTCCGCCATTTACCACCCAACCCTTACTTTCGCGAGTTAGAACCGTTTTTGCGGGCGTTTTATCGCTCAATATAATTTTGGAAACTGAGGCCGTATCTCTTACCGAGAAGGAATAATTCTGCGGCCCATCTAAAGTACTGGAGCCAGTATTCTCGCTTAACAACCATCCTGCTACTGCTAGTAAGATGATAAAGGTGACTAGGTATATAAGGTTCTTTTTCATTTTAACTTTTTACGTATTTCTTTCTTCTCCACCAAGTATTAGCGAGGGCCATTAGTATCAATAACAATAGAGGTACTATGGTGTTTAATAATTGCCAATAAAGGCGTTCTTCTTTAATTTGCTCTAAATCAAGAAGTCTGATTTTCAACTCACGTGAACGAATGGCGATTAAACCTTTGTCATCCAGCATATAATCAAGCGTATTTACCAAGAAATCTTTATTTCCATATTGAGTATTGGTATACTGATCATAACCTAGTGGTAGCGGCGCTCCTTTGGGGATATTGGGATTAACCAAATTAAACTGATTAAGAATAATATCACCATCAGCAACCACTAACATTTGGTTTTGAGAGCTTTCCTCCTTAGTCTTTAAATTCTCAGCGCCAACTTTCGGGCTCAAACGATTCTTAAACACCGAGCTAAACTTACCTTCCAATAAAACCGCTAGAGGAATACCCGCTTCTCTAAATTGACGACGAGGAGGCGGATCGTAAAGTTTCCCTAAAGAAACGATATGCGGTGTCGCTAATCGTGCCGAATAAGGAGAGCTTTTCAGCAGAATAGTCTTTTTAATACCCGCTGCCATAACCGTATCTAAAGAGCTAGCAAAGCGCAACCATATTGCATTAAGGTCTTTGGCAATGGGATGATTAACCTGAGGCATTACCATCGGAAAGTACACCCATGGTCTAATTTTCTTTTGATCGTTAACCCCTGCTCCTACTAGATCAGTAACGAGGTCGGTATTAACGCGCACCCCATATTTAAATAGCATATCATTCAACTGCAGTCGATCAAAGAGAGGTAAGCTCATAAACTGCGAGGCATTGCTCAAGCTATCCATAGAGGCCACTGCCGCATCTAATAACCAAATGGTTTTACCACCGTTCATAATAAATTGATCGAGCAGGTATTTATCGAGATTATTAAAGCCCTTTTGTGGCTTAGCAATTACCATAGCGTCGAATCTATTAAGACGGATTTGCTGTTGGGCAATGCTGAGGCTTTCGCCTGATGAATCTGATTTGAATTCGCGAATATTAAAGAGATTTGCATTATAATTAGCGCTAATACTTTTGGCAAAGTCTGCAATATCCTTGGGACCTAATTCTTCATGCCCTTGTAAAAAACCTACTAAGGGTTTTTCCTCTGCTACCAAACTGCGTATAGCATTGGCCAAAGTAAACTCAAGGTTTTCAATACTACTATTAATCTGATTTTCTGGTGATGCACCTATCTGATCGAGAAGCAAAAGTGCCGCGGCCTCCTTTTCGCCGTAATTTAATACCGCCCCCGGAAAAATAGTCTTCACAGAATTCCCATCACTATTTTTAATGCTCAACTGATAAGGTTTGAGGCCTTTAAATTGCAGCTGTTGATATTGTTTGGTCGTTTCTTCCTCGGTATTATTATTACTAGGATCGAGAAAGGTGTATTGAATGTTGGGGTTATAAGCGCGGAACTCATCCAGCATTTGCTTAGTCTCTGTTTCAAGACGCTGGAATCCTGCGGGGAACTCTCCCGCTAGATAAACTTTAACCAACATCACATCCTGAATAGACTCCAGCATATTTAGGGTAGCATCGGAAAGGGTATAGCGCTTTTCTGCCGTAAGGTCGATACGGAAGAATTTGAGACCACCAATAATATTCACCAAAAGAACGATGGCAATAAACAGAGCAAACCGACTTAAATCTCTTCTTTTTTTATTCATTACCACTTTCTACTTTGAATTACCAAACGAGTTGCAGCCATAAAGATGGCTATCAGTCCAATAAAATAAAATAAGTCTCTACTATCCAAAACCCCTCGACTCATAGAGATATAGTGTTCATTTATCCCCAGCTTAATAATCAGTAAATCTGCCCCACCAAATAAGGCAAACTCTGCTATTTGACCGAAGCCATAAAACACAAAGAAGGAAATAAACATCGCCATCAAAAAAGCGACGATCTGATTATCGGTTAGGGAAGAAGCGAATAAGCCAATGCTTAAAAATGCTGCCCCTAAAAAAAGCAAGCCAATATAGGAGCCAAAGCTCCCACCACTATCGATATTACCCACATTCGCACCTAATTGGTAAATGGTAATGTAATAGATAAGGGTAGGCAAAAGGGCGAGAAAAAGCAAAAGCATACCGGCCCAAAACTTGGCCAATACAATTTGAATATCTGTAATAGGCTTGGTAAGCAAGAGTTCCATGGTTCCCGCTTTTTTCTCATCGGCAAACATACGCATGCTAATCGCGGGGATTAAAAACAGAAAGACCCATGGAGAAATGATAAATAGATTTCCAATGGAGGCGTATCCGCCATCGAGCATATTAAAGCTCCCGGGAAATAGCCATAAAAAAACACTGTTAATAAGGAGGTATACCATAATAACTAGGTAGCCAACAATAGAACTGAAAAAGCTTCGTACCTCCTTTTTTACTAATGAAAACATCTATAAAGATTCAATTTGTTGAGTACTCCAAGCTTCCGGTTTCGCTGCAAATAAAGTTTTGGTAAAAGCCCAAACCCCTTTAAATAATTCTGAATTTCGATAAGCTTCTAGGTTTTCTGGATCTTGCCACCAGCTATAGGTGAAGTATATATTAGGATTTTTTACATCCTGCAATAGCAGTAGTTTTTTACAACCTTCAGAAGCTCTAATGGCAGACTTATGCACCTCAAAATTTGCTAAGAAATCAGGCACTTCCTCCGTTCTAAAAGTCATCTTCACGATTCGTGTAATCATGTGTAGCTAATTGTTATTGTGTCAAACATCCCTAAGCCTAAAAGGCTGTTTGCGCCATTGATCTCTTTACTTTGGGCGTCGCGAAAGGCAATTTCCAGCAAACCTAAAGAATTAATAAGGGCCAGCACACCATCTTGAGCAATATCGTGATAACTAGTGGCAATGCGTTTTAAAGACCTATTGCGTGGTAGCTTAATTTCTATACTCTTACTTTTCAAAACCTCTTGCAGGTGCTTAGAGTCTATATTAGTAATTAGGTTGCCATAATTATCTATGAATATTATATGCCCATGCACCAGCTTTCTTTGCAAATCTACTATTCCGCGCAAGCTAGAACCTTTTATTAGTTCTTCATAGGCAATTTGGGGACCGAGTAAGGATGCTGCTCCCCCTGCGGATAAATGAGCGGCAGCGCGCGCTAAAAAGTCACGACCAGGGAACTGAGTTGAACGCTGCTCCCCAATTTTTATCTGGTGAAAAACCAAATTTCGTGGCTTGCGATCGGCTGCAATCATGGTTAGAACGCCATTATCAGAAGCCACAAAAAAGTGGGCATCCATTTGCATAACAAACCAACGCTGACTGGGGATATTCTCGGCAGTGAGGATTAAATGTACGGTAGCTGCAGGGAAACTCGCATAACTATGTTTCACCACAAATGATGTTTCCACAATATCGCCTGGCGGCAGATCATGACTAATATCACAAATTACCAAATTAGCTCGTTCCCCATATAATACCCCTTTTACGATGGCAGCATAGGGATCTTTAAGTCCGTAATCTGATGTTAATGTAATTATTGCCATAAACAGCTACAAAGGTAATAGAGCGAACGCCGTTTTTGTTGTTATTTTGTACAGCAAATTTACATATTATTAAAGGCCCACCTTGGGCATTAAATGCAGAGTTTTAGCTTGAGTGAAAAAATAGTAAGAGTAGACCAAGTCGACCCTATTGAGGTTTATGGAGCAAACAACCGCTACCTCAATATTATCAAGGCTTATTTCCCCGCCCTTAAAATTATTGCGCGTGGTGAAGAAATTAAGGTCAATGGAGAGGAGAGCGAACTAACACGCTTTGAAGAGAAAATTGCGGAAGTAATTGCACATTTAAATCGCTACAATTCGTTAAGTATTAATCAAGTGGACCGCATCATGAAGGGTGAGATGACTGAAGAGCCAGATGAAAAAGAAGGCGCGGACTTAATTTTGCATGGCACCAACGGCCAAGCCATTCGCGCGCGCACTTTAAATCAAAGGCGCATGATTAAGGAGATAGAAACGAACGATGTTCTATTTGCAGTGGGACCAGCGGGAACGGGCAAAACCTATACTGCCGTCGCTCTTGCTGTTGCCGCGCTTAAAAACAAGGAGATTAAAAAAATAATTCTCACCCGCCCAGCAGTAGAAGCTGGCGAAAATTTAGGCTTCTTACCTGGAGACCTGAAGGAGAAGTTAGACCCCTATTTACAGCCTCTTTACGATGCCTTAAGAGATATGATAGCGCCAGAAAAATTAGCTTATTATCTAGAAAGTGGTGTTATACAAATTGCCCCTTTAGCATTTATGCGCGGACGAACCTTAGATCATGCTTTTGTGATTTTAGATGAAGCGCAAAATACTACGCGCAGTCAAATGAAAATGTTTCTTACCCGCATGGGAGCTAGCGCTAAGTTTATTGTAACTGGAGATGCGAGCCAAATAGACCTCCCGCGCAAGCAGGCCTCCGGATTAAAAGAAGCCTTACTCATTCTGGCAAACATTAAAGGTATTGCCAAAGTTTTCCTTGATGAAGATGATGTTATGCGTCACCAGCTGGTTAAAGATATTATTAAAGCCTACGATAAAGAAGAAGATAAAAATGAAGACCTTAGTAAAAACTAATTTCAAGTTTCCCCGTCAAACCAATCTTTATCAAGGTAAAGTTAGAGACGTTTATAGCTTAGAAAACGACCTTCTGGCCATGGTTGCCAGTGATCGGATATCGGCTTTCGATGTGGTGTTACCCAAAGGTATCCCTGGCAAGGGACAGGTGCTTAACCAGATAGCCAATTATTTTTTAGATGCTACGGCCGACCTCGTTCCTAACTGGAAAATAGCCCAGCCAGATCCAATGGTAACCGTCGGGCAGTTAGCAAAACCCTTTAAGGTAGAAATGGTTATTCGTGCTTGCTTAACCGGCCACGCATGGCGAACTTATAAAGCGGGTATCCGCGTGCTTTGTGGAATTCAACTACCGGAAGGCATGAAGGAAAACCAGACCTTCACCACACCCATAATAACCCCTACCACCAAAGCCGACTTAGGTGCTCATGATGAGGATATTAGCCGCGAGGATATTTTAGCTCAGGGAATAGTTAGCGAAGAAGATTACCTAGTGTTGGAAGATTACACGAGAAAGCTCTTTCAAAGAGGGCAGGAAATGGCGGCTAAAAGAGGGCTTATTTTGGTTGATACCAAGTACGAGTTTGGAGAAAATGCTCAGGGCGAGATCATCCTTATTGATGAAATTCACACTCCCGATAGCAGTCGTTACTTCTATACAGAAGGCTATGCCGAAAAACTAGAAAAAAACCAAGCACAAAAGCAACTTAGCAAGGAGTTTGTGCGGGAATGGCTAATGGAAAATGGCTTTCAAGGAAAAGAAGGACAGAGTATTCCGGAAATGACCGAGGAATTTATTTTGTCCGTATCGCAGCGTTATCAAGAACTTTATGATGCCATTACAGGAAAGGAATTTACCTGGAATAATGACGATAACCTAGAGGAAAGAATATTTAACAATACCCGAGAATATTTAAGCAGATAATATGAAAAAATCACTTCTACTGCTGTGCCTTCTTATTGGCTCTAATATGAACGCACAGATTGATATTGGCTTGCGCGCTGGGGCTAGTCTCGCCAGTGCTCGCATTAAAAACTTTACCGAAAACGCTAGTATCCGCGACTTTAGTCATGAAACTTCAGAATTAAGCTATCAGGCAGGGATATATGCTCGAGTTAAAGTGCTAAGCTTGTTTGTTCAGGGAGAATTATATTTTTCGCAGATCAATCATTCGGCAGTAGCGTCCTTTCAGAACCTAAGCCTACCGCCTAAAAATATAGATTTATCCTTTAGCAGGATAGATCTCCCCCTGCTCCTAGGCTTAAAAATTGGTCCGGCTCGAATTATGGGAGGCCCTATTTTCAGTGCAAATTTCAATGATATTTCTGGCAACCTAAAAAATGATTTAAGCATTGCCAGTGTGGGCTATCAAATTGGCATTGGTGCAGAGTTTAAGAGTTTGTTTATTGATCTGCGCTACGAAGCGGGGCTAGGGAATTGGGCAAACTCGGTTTTGATAGAAAACAATAGTTATGATGCTGACTTAAAAACGAGTCAATTTTTACTATGCTTGGGCTTTGAGTTATTTTAAGTAATAACCAAAGTAAACTCACCCGTTAAGATCCCTAATCTCAAAGCTTGATCATAGCCTTCCTGAGGGTCAATGTTAATCATGAGCTTTTCTACCCGATCGGCATGAGCTAGCTGATCATTTAGCTTATAATAGTAGTAACCACAAAGCGAAGCACCACGCACTACAAAAACTGCCTGTTCAGAGCTGTTTCTTCCCCTCGCCTTAAACAGAGCGGCCTCTGGAAAGGCGGCCAGAATAGATCGAACTTCTTCACCTTTCGGACTACGAGACACACGCTGGTACATACGCAAAGCTCGTTCGCCAGCTTTTATATTGCTGATTTTCAGCCACGGCTGCTTCTTCCCTGCTTCATCTAAAGGAATTATACTGAGCCGAGGAGGGTTCTCGCGCTTGTCTACAAAAATCCCATACTTATCTTTGGAAGCTACTAAACTGTTAAACGGAGGCTTAGCCTCATTGAGCTCAGCCTCTCTCTTTACTCTTGAGATCAACCAATTACCTACTGGTTCAATTTTCAAGCTGTGTACTTCCTGTTGCAGCTTTTGTGACTTGGCAGAACTGCTTAAAAACAATCTGTTCACCGATGCCTTTATATTATCTGAAGCACCTAAATAGAGTAATTTCCCGTGTCTGTCGTAGAGATAGAACAAGCCTCTGTTATGCTTTATGGATCGTTGTAGGTCGTTAATTTTATCTTTTAGGTAATCATTTTCGGAAATACTCTGCTCAAAAGAGCTAATACCCTTTTGACGATCTTTTTCACGCAGAATCTCAAAAAGCTCTAGTGTTGCGCGCGCATCACTTTCTGCACGATGCTTATTCGTGCGACTCAAACCGAGCTCATCGCACATCTTGTCTAAACCGTAACTTTTTAGATTAGGAATTAACTCCTGCGACAATTTAATTGTATCCAAGGTTTTACGTTCAAAAACGTAACCCAACCTCGCAAACTCCTGACGCATCATCCGATAATCAAAGTCCACATTATGCCCTATAATCACGGTATCCTCGGTGATTTCTATTAAACGTTTTGCTATTTCATGAAAACGAGGTGCCCGCAAAAGCATTTTATCGGTAATCCCCGTCATATTAGAAACGTAGGGTTGGACGGAACGATGAGGGTGAACCAAGCTAATTAGCTGATCCACAACTTCTTCCCCGTCGTAACGGAAGGCAGCGATTTCTATCATTGCCTCTTTTCCAAAAGGGCCACCGCTAGATTCAATGTCGATAATACAGAACATTCTACGAAGTTACATCAATAAATCATAGAGAAAGAAGAACACAAAAAGATATAGCTTTACTTTGTGAGAAGTATGAGAATGTGGCTTTGCAGGATAGTATGTGTGTTTATCTTCCCTAGTCTTTTGCTGGGACAAAAAGAGCAAGCAATACCTCCTCTTATCTTAAATCTTGCCATTCAGCAAAGAGAAGATAACCTCGAAAAATACGAGTGCTATTCTGCCGAGTTTATTGAAACCTGCCAAGCGGAAATTTCTGTCGTTCCATTTTCGATGTGGCTCATTTCTGGAGTATTCATTCCTGATAAAAAAGACACGGGTATTGTCTACCGAAGCCAAGCCCTTATTGAGGCGAAATACTTTGATAACTTTCATTATTCTCAGGCCGTAAAGTTAAAACGAGAAGCGGGCCGACTGCCCATTCCTAATTGGCACCAGTTACCCGGTTATAGCTTTAGCCTATTACAAGAGCGCATTTACCTCAACCAAACTTTTGCCCGTGGCTTTATAAGCCCACTTAGTGAAGAAGGCCTAAAGATTTATGACTATCAGCTTAAAGACTCTGCTATGGCAGATGGGCTTAGAATTTTCGAAGTAAACTTCACACCTAGCAAAGAAAAATACCCAGGATTAAGTGGCAGTGTATGGTTAATCGATTCAATCTTCCTCCCCTTAAAAGCAAGCTTTAAGATTTCAGCAAATAATCAGCTGGAACTTATGGATAGCATTTGTATAAGGCAAGAATACTCATGGCAGAATGGTGACTATAAAATGCTTAATCAAGAAATTCAATTACACATTAATCTCTTTGGCTACCGAGGTGCTTACTACATAGACCACGAGTTTTCTAAGTTCCAATACTCCCCAGGCCTTGAAAAAGATGACTTCACCGCATTAGCGTATTATCAATCCCAAAAAGAGTTTAATTTAGATACCAGCTTTTGGCAAAGCACTAGCAATGAAAAGCAGTATCAAGCATATTACGACAGCTTGGGAATACATACCGAAATTGCCAAACAATTTAGAATGTATGGCAGCCATAGACTAAACCCTGTTGAGCGAATAACTTATAAAAACCTCTACCGTGGTTTCACTATTCGTAAAAATAATTGGTATCTCGATTTACCCGCTGTATATCGCAGCTTAGGATTTAATGCCGTTGAGGGTCCCTATACCAAATACGTTTTTAAAGCAGGCCGAATTAAAGACTATCGAGAATGGTCCTTTGCGGGTCAATTAAGATACGGCTTTGCAGACCGTCGTTTAAAACCTTCCTTTAGTCTTGAACACAAAAACTCTTTCAAACAAGCCATTAGTTTCAATTTAAAAGGAGGTTCAGACTACCGTCAATTTAATGAAGATGAACCAATTTTACCCGTATTAAATACCGCCTATAATCTGCTCCTTGCTACAAATTATATTAACCTTTTTGGCAAGGATTACCTAGCACTTGAACTAAACACGGCACCGAGCATTGGCTTTGCCGTGAGTACCAGTTTAGAATTTGCTAATCGCTACCCACTCTTCAATAAGAGCTCTTTTTCTCTTCTAAATTCGGCGACCGAATATCGCAGTAACAATGACAACTTTTCCGAAAACATCTCGCCGGAAGGTTTTGAACAACACCAAGCTTTAACCTTAAAGTTGAACCTTAGCTATCAATTCAAACAGCTCTATGAGGTTCGCTTCAGTCAGCGTTTTCAAGAATCATATCAGGGACGGAAGAATTTGCAACAACGAGCACCAAAGTTATACTTTGATATGCGCTTGGGCGTGCCCACTGCTTTTAGCAGCACCAACTACCTTTTTCAGCGCATCGGTTTACAAAATAGTTTTCGTTGGGGGAATATCGGCTTATCTCAGTTTGATATCAGCGCGGGAGGCTTCCTTTACTCGGAAAACACCCCTTTTGTCGATTATCAACATTTTGATGGAGTCCAAATATTTTTCCTCCAGCCCAGTGCCGATCGGTCAGCCATGATCAAGCAGTTTAGCAGCTTACCCTATTATGATTACAGCACCAATAAATCGTTTATTGAGTTACATTATGAGCACAGTTTTGATGGCGCACTGTTGTCTGAAATTAATTTCATCAGACCATATAAAGTCCACAGCCTGGTCGGCTTCAACTCTCTTCACGTAAAGGATAAGCGCGCCTTTCTGGAGCTGTTTTTTGGCCTAGACAACATTTTTAAAATATTAAGACTTGAACTCGTTGCCGGAATAGATAACTTTTCTGTGGTACACCCCTCCCTGCGTATCGGTTTCGATTTTGACTATGACTATTATAAACGAAACCGCTAACACTAAACTAACTAAATTCATATTTAACACGTATAAGTTTTAAAGATCCATAATATGAACTACTTAAAGATTAGCATTATAAGTGTAATCATTACCGGTCTCACTTCATGTTTTAATCGAAGCAACGATGATATTGGCTATTATAATTCGGCTTACACTCCAGTAATAATGGCGCGACCAGATTTAGAAAAGTCGATAAAGCTTATTGAACCGCAAGAAATTAATGAGTTTGGTA
>JBNMPT010000019.1:0-18599 GCA_051277025.1 Roseivirga sp.
AGCCGTCTTTTTTATTTCTTTCCCCACAGAACCATTTTAGAATTATTCTGTCCTATTAATATCAGCGGGAAGCTTTTCTTCCACTAATTTCGCACAATGAAAAAATGGTTAATTACTTTAAGTCGTATTGAGATCATTCTCTTATTCTTAGTAATTATTGCCGGTAGCGTAGTACGCATGACCGATTCTGGCATGGGCTGTCCTGACTGGCCTAAATGTTTTGGCCACCTTATTCCGCCTACCGAAAGAAGTCAACTAGACTGGCAAGCTAATATGGAATTCCATAAGGGTCAGGCTATAATTATCGAAGAAACCCTTTTTACTGCCGTAGATGAGTTTAACAGTGGCAGTAGTTATAATCCAGAAAACTGGGCGAAATACACCAAGCATGATTATGCCATTTTCAACCCCGTACATACTTGGATAGAATACATTAACCGGTTATTGGGGGCACTTTCGGGCCTACCGATGTTAGCGCTTTTCTTTATCAGCTTAAGCATGGTGCGTCAGAACTGGCGCTTTTTGGCGCTTTCTGCTGCGGGGCTGTTCATGTTGGGCTTTGAAGCATGGCTAGGAAAACTCGTGGTAGATGGTAACCTGATACCTGGCAGCATTACTATTCATTTGATGGGCGCCTTGTTACTAGTGGCCATCATGTTAGTTTTTAATGCTTTAGCAAGCCGTGAGCGACTAAAACCAGTAGTACACTCGAAGCAATACCTCGGTTTAATGTTGATTACAATAGTGTTTACACTGTTTCAGATTACCCTCGGTACGCAAGTACGGGAACTAGTAGATGGCTTACATCAGATGGGAGTGGCTCGTACAGAATGGATGGACAAAATGGATATCTTCTTCTATATACATCGCAGTTTCTCTATCTTAATCTTAAGCCTTAATTTGTACCTCTGGTGGACCAACAGCAAGAATGCTCTGGGTTACTGGCAGTGGAATTGGGTAATGGGAATACTGATAGCGGAAGTATCGCTCGGCATTATTTTGGCTTATTTCGACTTACCAAAATTCGCCCAACCTCTGCATTTATTGCTAGCAGCGGCACTTTTCGCTTTTCAGCTTCATGCGATAATTCAATTGGCATTAAAAGGGCAAATACGTCCCCTAAAAAGCTAGTCATTTTCCTCAGGGTCTTCTTCATAAAGAATATCCATGGCCTTAAAGCTATCCGCTAGATTTACTTGCAGCTTTACCTGGGCGAAGCTTACACTCGCCCCAAAAATTGAATTGATATTTTCATTGGAAAGGTAACAAGGTATCCCCTCCGCTTCTAAGCGAGACTTAATTACATAGGCATCGTTAACGTTGTCAAACTCCGCGATACTTACTAATTCTGCCATTTCAGTGTTTCCATTAAATGTTGCATTTCGCCAAACATAAACTCATTAACAGGAGCTAAGGAGTCAGCATTGGGAGAAGCGTAATAATATAAAACCCCTCTTAAAAAGTGATCGGTGCTATCGGTGACGAAAAACTGTAAACTAGAGGCAGCATTGCCCTTTAATTGGTAGAGGATTCCATAAACCTTCTGCTCTGAGTTTAAATAGAGTTTCTCCTCTATTCCATCCGCCTTTACCGTGTGTTTGTATGCTAGGTGATGTCCTTCAGCCAGCAGTGTATCTAAATTAGTCTTTGACACCTTTTTATAGGTTAACTGCACTGTCGCTCTTAGCTGAGGGTATTTTATATCGTACCAACAGTTCTCCTTCTCTATTATTTTTGCCTGCTTATTGAACTCAAAACTATAGGAACAGGGTATCAAAGCTTCCTGATACTCTGCAGGAGGCGTCGCTATTCGATAATATCCCTTGGGCTTGGGACTAAAACTATCCTCACAGGAGTTCAGGCTCAAGGCCAAGATGCTTATCAACAAGAATAAACTGGTTTTACTTCTCATTCTCCAAAAGGGTAACTTTAATTCTTTTAATCCTTCTACCCTCTAAGCTCTCGACCTTAAATAGGTAATCCTTAAAGTTTATTTCCTCGCCCACGGCGGGGAATTTACCGGCCACTTCTAGCAGAAAGCCTGCTAGAGTATCAGCCTCTGCGGACTGCTCAGCGAAATCACTTTCCTGTGCTGCTACCACCTTAAAAAAGTCGGTGAGGTGAATTTTTGCTTCAAAAACATAATTAGCCTCGTCAATCTTCGAGTAGAATAGTTCGTCGTTATCAAACTCATCGCTAATCTCGCCCACAATTTCCTCAATAATATCTTCCAAGGTTACCACACCTGAAGTACCACCATATTCATCTACCACAATGGCAAGGTGAATTTTACGTGCCTGAAACTCACGTAGGAGGTCATCAATCTTTTTATTCTCTGGCACGAAAAATGGCTCTCTCACCAATTCTTGCCAAGCAAAATTACTGCTAGCACTTATATGAGGCAATAAATCCTTCACGTAAAGTACTCCTTTTACGTTGTCAAAATTTTCTTCGTAAACGGGAATTCGGGAAAAGCCAGACTCTAGTATCCCCTCCATTATTTTCCCATACTCCCAGCTAACATCTACCGCTATTACATCAATGCGTGGTTTCATTATCTGGGTTACATTAGTAGAACCAAATTTTACGATTCCTGCTAATATCTTCTGTTCTTCATCACTACTTTCTTCATTAGAAGTTAGCTCTAAGGCCTGACTTAAATCATCTACCGAAAGGTTTTCTGATTTATGCTGCAGACGTCTTTCGATAAAGCTGCTACTGCGCACCAATAAAAAACTCAGGGGCTTGCTAAATCGACGTAATACGAACATGGGTTTATACATGAACAGACCGAAGGTGACCGAATTTTTGGTGGCGTATACTTTCGGTAAGACTTCACCAAATAGCAATATCAAAAAGGTTATTGCTAATACCTCAACGCCTAACTTTAATTGGGGCGAATCACCAAAATCAAAAAAGGTTTCACTTAGGTAGGAAGATAATATTACTATCCCCACATTAATGAAATTATTCCATATCAATATTGTGGCTAGTAGCGCTTTCGGAGTCTTCAATAACTCACTAAGTGACTCAAAACCGGTTTTATCCACCTCCTTTAGTTCATCTAAATCACGCGGTTGGATGGAAAAGAAGGCCACTTCTGAACCACTAACCAAAGCCGACGCAACAAGCAGTATCATTAGAATTAGCAGGGGCACCAAGCTTGTGAGCTCAAAAGGTTTAAGAATGTCTAACAGAAAAAAGAAACTCGAGGGGTCAGGGTCCAAATTACAAGTACTTCGTTAATAATCAAAAAGGTAAGTCATCTTCATTAGGTTCCTGAGCGGGATTAGCACTAGGCACGGACTGAGAAGCATTTGAATCGCTGTACGATTGTGGATCAGCGGCACCCTTACCCATCTCGGTATTACTTGAGGAGCGGGCGCCTAGCATGAGAAGATTGTCGGTAACAATTTCGGTGGCATAACGAGTCTCTTTGGAAGCTGGATCTTGCCAGCTCCGCGAACGAATGCGTCCTTCAATGTAAACCTTATCGCCTTTTTTCAGATACTTTGATACCACTTCTACCAAACCACCTCGTGCAATAATCGTGTGCCACTCTGTAGACTCAATCTTCTCACCCGACTTATTTGTGTAAGACTCAGAGGTAGCAATTGGAAATCGTGCTAAAGAGCCACCATTATCGAAATGTTTTACCTCAGGCTCTGCGCCAAGGTTACCGATTAACTGCACTTTATTTAAAGATCCGTTTGCCATAAAATTAAATTCTTCTCAAATATAATGATTGAGCCGAACAATTTAGCTCCTTCATTTAAAAGAACAAAGTTAGCTGTTTTTCATCCAAGAATTTACGAAGAGGTCGAGGAAAAGCCAAATTATCTAAGTTAGATAAGCTGTGCAATTCTAAATCACCAAAAAGACCCAGATCTTTGAATTCCAAAGCCTTAAAATACCACACTTTAATGTATAAGCTTTGATGTGACAATTTATGCAATGGTAATGTGTGAGAATATCCCCTACTCCAATCACAAGTCGATAAGCCTTGCGCTTTTAGGAATCCCGCCAAGTTTTCCTCCCCAATAGTTTCATCACTTTCTAGTAAAGGAAACTGATAGAGACCCTGCCAAATTCCTAAGCGTCGTTTTTGCACAAACACTCCCTCTTCAGATTCCAGTAGGAAGTAGTTTAAATAGCGCTTTTTATCATAGGTCTTCTTCTCTTTATAAGGAAGCTTTGTTACTAAGTCATTTTTGTATGCAATACAATCTTGGCTAAAAATGCAATCTGCACAGGCTGGATTTTTAGGGATACAATATAAGGCTCCAAATTCCATTATAGCCTGATTGTGGGTCGCAGGATTTTCTGGATCTATAAAATCATCTGCCAGTTTCTGGAACAGCTTTTTACCTTTTGAACTATTTATAGCAATATCTTCCCCATACAAACGTCCTAACACTCTAAAAACATTCCCATCTACTACCGCCGCAGTAATATTAAATGCAAAAGATCCTATCGCCGCGGCGGTATAATCCCCAACTCCTTTTAAGCTTTTGATTTCATTTAAGGTAGCAGGGAACACACCCTCAAATTCCGTCAATAATTGTTTAGCGCTAGCGTGCATGTTACGGGCTCGACTATAGTAACCTAGCCCCTCCCAGTCTTTTAGCACTTTTTCCTGATTAGCCATTGCTAATGACTTGATATCTGGGTAATTAGCTATAAACTTTTGGTAATAAGGCAAACCTTGATTTACCCTTGTTTGCTGCAAGATAATTTCACTCAACCAGATACGATAGGGATCCCTCGTTTTACGCCAAGGTAAATCTCTTTTATTCCACTTATACCAGTCTTGAAGTTTCGCTCTTAGCGTAGATAAATCCAAATTATTTGTTTTTGAGTACTTTAGAGTGCAAAATAAATCCAATTAAGCCTTTTGGGGTTCTAGAAAAGTACTTTATATTTGCAGCCCTCAAAATTAGAGTTTTAACGTAAAAAAATATACACTAATGACAAAAGCTGACATTGTAACCAGAATCACAGACAAAACGGGTATGGAGAAGTCTGACGTGCAGGCGGTTGTCGAGTCTTTCATGAAAGAGGTTCGCAATAGTCTAGAAACTGGCGATAATGTGTACCTAAGAGGTTTTGGAAGTTTCATTATTAAGAAACGCGCTGAAAAAACAGGGCGTAATATTTCTAAGAATACCACCATCATTATTCCTGCACACAACATCCCCTCTTTTAAGCCAGCGAAGACCTTTGTTGACTCGGTAAAAAAGAAAGTAAAAGTAGGTTAGACTAGACCATGAAAAAGGGACCCGCAATTTTAATTCTTCTTACTATCCTAATCACAGGAGCCGTATATTTGTTACCTAAGACTGAAGAAAGCAGTGAGGCGATAGAATCCGAAGTAAGTTCAGAACATAATCATAGCGAGGACACGGGCTTTTTATCAGTAGCAGATTCTCTAGTTGATGATGCATTGAGTAAATTGGAAACGGGCGAATTACCACCAATGCAAGCCGTTATGGCGATTGCGGATGTGGCGAAGAAATTCCCAACTAATGTAAAAGCTAACTTCACCCTGGGAGTAATGAGTATGCAAACGGGACAATATTCTAAAGCTTTAAACCGCTTTAAAACTGTTCTTGAGGAGGATCCTTTAAACGGTGATGCCTATTTGTTGTACGCACGTTCACAAATGTTTCTAGGAGACAGTACCGCTGCTAAGTCGGTACTTGAAGATGCACTAAAAAAACTTAGCGACGAAAAAGCATTAAAGGTCATTCAAGATGAATTGGCTTCTATTATTAACAATTAAATTTTTTGGTTATGCCAAGTGGTAAAAAAAGAAAACGTCATAAGATGTCTACTCACAAACGCAAAAAGCGTTTACGTAAAAACCGTCACAAGAAAAAATAATAGTGGACTCATATAGAATCTACTAAGTTTTTTTTTAAGCACCTTAATCTAAGGTGCTTTTCGTGTTTCTACATAATCAATCTTAAATTTTAAATAGTTTAAGACTAAAACATTTAAAGGTGAGTACAGAATTAGTTATTAATTCTCGTACTGCCGATTCTGTAGCAGTATCGCT
This sequence comes from Roseivirga sp., assembly GCA_051277025.1. Lineage (GTDB taxonomy): Bacteria > Bacteroidota > Bacteroidia > Flavobacteriales > Schleiferiaceae > Croceimicrobium. Next base: position 6,059 of record JBNMPT010000019.1, read on the forward strand.
ACTCAAGGATGGTAAACTATCTGAGTTACATTATGATAACCAGGTGGATTTTTCCGTCGGTGACGTATATCTAGGTAAGGTAAAAAAAATTGTTCCTGGCTTAAATGCAGCTTTTGTGGACGTGGGTTATGAGAAGGATGCTTTCCTTCACTACCACGACCTAGGGCCGCAGGTAAAGTCCTTGAATAAATTTACCCGTCGTACGATTACAGGCAAGCAACGTTGGTCTTTGACTGACTTCCAGCCTGAAGCTGATATTGATAAGAATGGCAGTATAGATTCTGTTCTTCGCGAAGGAAATACCGTTTTGGTACAAATCGCTAAAGAGCCGATATCTACAAAAGGTCCTCGTATTACTTCTGAAATTTCCCTTGCCGGGAGATATGTAGTATTAGTTCCTTTCTCTAATCGCGTGAGCGTTAGCAGTAAATTACGAGATAAAGATGAAAAAGATCGGTTAAAAAGACTGGTACTAAGTATTAAACCAGGCGGTTTCGGCATTATAGTAAGAACCGCCGCTCAAGATTGTAGCGTAGCCGAATTAGACGGAGACGTGCAAGATCTAGTGGGTAAATGGAAAGAATTACATCGCAATGTTCAAAGAGTAAAAGCTCCCAGCAGAGCCTTACGTGAGCTCAATAGGGTTTCGGCTTTGTTGCGCGATGTACTAAACGATTCCTTCAATAGCATTGCGGTAGACAATACTGAGCTCTTTAATGAGCTTAAAGAGTATATGCGATCTATTGAACCTGAAAAAGAGAAAATTGTGAAACTCTATCAAGGACGTTTACCAATTTTCGAACAGTACGGTATTGAAAGACAGATAAAAAGCAGCTTCGGCCGCTCCGTAAGCATGGGCAAAGGAGCCTATCTCATTATTGAGCATACCGAAGCGATGCACGTAATTGACGTGAACAGCGGTAATCGCACTAATTCTGATGAAAACCAGGAGGCGAACGCACTCGCTGTAAATATTTCTGCGGCAGAAGAAATTGCTAGGCAACTAAGATTGCGTGACATGGGTGGAATCATTGTGGTAGATTTTATTGATATGCATCGCAATGAAAACCGCAAAAGCCTTTTTGAAAAACTTAAGGCGGAAATGGCAACTGATCGTGCCAAGCATAAAATTCTTCCCCCCTCCCGTTTTGGGCTAATTGAAATTACACGTCAACGTGTTCGTCCAGAAATGGATATTCAGACGCGTGAGGAAAATCCGGATGGAAATGGTAAAGTAGAAGCGCCTATTCTTATTGTTGATGAAATAGAAAATCATCTCGATCAGCTGTCGCAGCAAAATAACTCCAAACTGATTTACCTACACATTCATCCTTTTATTGCCGCCTATCTAACCAAAGGGCTCTTTAGTAGCATTCGCAGAAAATGGGCAAAGAAATACAAGAAGGACCTGAGGATCACACCACGTGATTCTTTCAAATTCTTAGAGTATGCTTTTCTCAACGATAAAGGTGAAAAGATTGAGTTTAAATAAGGCTACACAACACTACTATTCAAGAGCTATTTCATAATATTGAAGCATAAATTAGAATATGAAAAGAACGTTATTAATTTTTGGAGCTATTTTACTACTCGGCTCCTGTGTAAGTAAAAAGAAATATACCGAGCTACAAGGTCAGTATCAAACTACCGATGCCGAACTTGGTAAAACTCGTATGGAGTTAGCTTCTTGTTTAGATAATCGCAAAAACGCCCAAAGCGAAATTGATTATCTTAAAAAGACTAATTACCAACTACTTAAAAATGTTGGCAACATGTCTACATTAACTAAGAAGGAAGCGCAAAACCTAGAGAACTCACTAGAGCAAATTCGTGAAAAAGACATGACTATTAATAGCCTTCAGTCTGCTATTAACAAACGTGACTCCGTAACATTCGCTCTAGTTACCAGTCTTAAAGGTGCTACCGTTGGTGTAAATGATAAAGACATTAGCATTAACGTAGAAAAGGGAGTGGTATATGTTTCCATCTCTGACAAACTACTCTTTACTAGTGGTAGTTCTAAATTAGGATCTACCGCCAAAGATGTTATTGGCAAGGTAGCACAGGTTTTGAAAGGTCAGCCTTCTCTTGACTTTATGGTTGAAGGGCATACCGATAATAAATCCGCTCGACAAGGCGCTAATTTCCAAGATAATTGGGAGTTAAGCACACAGCGTGCTGCATCTGTTGTTCGTGTTTTAGAATCAGACTTCGATATCAATCCTACAAGAATTACCGTTGCTGGTAAAGGTGAGTATGCTCCTATCGCTTCAAATGATGATGAAGATGGTCGCGCTAAAAACCGTCGCACTCGCATTGTTATTCTTCCAAAATTAGATGAGTTCTACTCACTTATTGAAGAAGGAATGGAGAAAGCGAAGTAATACTTAAAATTTATTTTTTATTAAATGGCCGTCCTATAAAGGACGGCCATTTTTTTTGACAGCTCCTCAGGCTGCTGCCTTACTCTGCATCAAGCCTCTCCCCATCCGAGCGGCTAGCTCATCCTTTCCGAAATACCAATTAAGTAGTTTATAGTTCTAAAGCTGAATTTATATTGGGAGCACTACTGGAACCTTGTTAACCCTCAATTCTTAGTCCTACGCTTTTAAATCTCTCTCATTCTCCTAAGGGGCAATCACCCATAATTTATAAGAGGTCTAAGGCCTAGTTTCACATCGAATTCAGGTTATTAATATGATTGGCGCTGTGACTTCCGATGAAAAGTTTAAAAGCCTGCCTGTACTATTCTTAGGTCAATAGAAAACACAATTAGTATCTCGTCTAAAAGAATTACCCCTAAACTCCATTAACTATTTGAATAACTTGACCCATACCCTTCATTCTAGCCCTGTAGCTACATAAAAAGCACCTCCTTAGCTCTGCCAAAAGACCTATAATTGGTATCTTCGAGCGAATTAAATAACTAATCATGAAAAAATACATTCTTCTCCTCTGTATCTTAAGCTTGGGGCTTAGCGCTCAAAATGAGTTGATGACTCCTCAAAGACTATGGGACTTAGGACGAGTAAGTCTGGACGCTATTTCTGAAGATGGCATGAGCTTCGTGTATGGCGTAACTTACTACGATACGGATGTGAATTCGGGAAACCGCGATCTTTATCTAATGTCTACCAAAGGGGGTGAAGCTCAAAAGATAACCGACTTTGAAGGAGGTGAGTATGGCGCTCACTTTGTAGGAAAGGATATTGCCTTTAACCATAAGGGTCAATTGCATCTTTACAATATGGAGGCTAAATCTATCCGTGCCTTAACCGCTATTGAGGGGGGTATTTCTGGAGCAAAAGCCTTAAAAATGGAGAGTGGAGATATTCGCATCGTCTTCTCTAAGTCCTTTAAAAACTCCAAAACTTCTTCCGACCTATATCCTGATCTTCCTCAAGCCGACTTTAAAGTTATTGACGATTTACTTTATCGTCACTGGGATACTTGGGACAACCACGAAAGCTCACTAGTTTGTTTCGCTGATTATAAAAGCTCTGCCGCTACTCAGTTTGAAGTTCTGATTCAGGACAATCAGTTTAGCAGTCCTGTACCGCCCTTTGGTGGTTCAGAAAGCTATACTCTTAGTCCGGATGGAAAGACTGTTGCTTATGAATTAAAAGCCCTCAAAGGGAAAGAGTTCGCAGAGCAAACTAATAGCGATATCTATTTAGTTGACATTGCAACAAAGCTTACTACTAACATTAGTGAAGGAATGATGGGCTACGATAAAAACCCTCAATTCTCGCCTGACGGCTCAAAAATAGCTTGGCTTTCAATGGCTACCAATGGCTACGAAAGTGATGTTAACGATTTGATCGTTATGAATATTGAAAGTGGCTCTAAAACTCATATCCTTAAGACTGCGAATAAATATGATGCCCTTACTTTCCAGTCTTTTGCCTGGGCCAATCAAGACGAAATTGTTACTGGTGTTCCCATTGGAGGAAGTAACCATATTTTTGAAGTAGAATATGAAAATGGCGAAATAAATATTCAACAAATATCCGAAGGAGATCACAATTACAATCATTTTGAGATTGCCAAAGGAGGCTATGTGGTGGAGCGCCAAGACATGAACAATGCTACCGAAATATTCTTCCTTAAAGAAAACGGCAAAGCACATGCATTAACCACCGTTAATGATGACATCTATGCCAACTTAAAGAAAGGCAAAGTTGAAAAGCGTATGGTTAAAACTACCGACGGCAAAGATATGCTCACTTGGGTAATTTACCCGCCAGACTTTGACCCTAACAAAAAGTACCCTACTCTACTCTACTGTCAGGGAGGACCGCAAAGTCAGGTTTCTCAGTTCTACAGTTTCCGTTGGAACTTCCAATTAATGGCGGCCCAAGGTTATATTATTGTGGCACCAAACCGCAGGGGATTACCAGGATTTGGTAAGGAATGGAACGAAGCTATCTCTAATGATTGGGGGGGACAAGCCATGCAAGATTACCTAAGTGCGATTGATGCCGTAAGCGCAGAGCCTTACTCGGATGAAAGCAACTTAGGCTGCATTGGCGCGAGTTACGGTGGCTATTCGGTTTACATGCTTGCCGGAATTCATGAAGGCCGTTTTAAGAGTTTCATCTCTCATTGTGGACTTTTTGATTTAGAAAGTTGGTATTTAAGCACCGAAGAAATGTTTTTTGCCAATTATGACTTAGGTGGACCATTTTGGGAAGAGAAGAACGCCAAAACCTACAGCAGTTTCGACCCCAAGGACTATGTACAAAATTGGGATACGCCTATCCTTGTTATTCATGGGGGTAAGGATTTCCGTGTTCCCGAAAACCAAGGTATGGAGGCTTTTCAAGCGGCCAAACTGCGCGGTATCCCCGCACGTTTCCTTTACTTCCCTAATGAAGGGCACTGGATTTTAAGTCCACAAAATGGCTTAGTTTGGCACGATCAATTCTTTAATTGGTTGGATACCTATCTAAAATAAAACTATCCAAATATCATTATCTCGAAACCCCGGCTTACAGTCGGGGTTTCTTTTTTACGGTTCATTTCCAAATTTCCATGGTTCATAGTTTTTGTAGTTCACAAAATACTTCGGGTCGCTAGTTTAGCTATCAAATCAAGAAATATGAATCGATTTAGCCTAATCTTCCTTCTACTTTCAGAAAGCCTTATTTCTCAAAACACTTTCCATGGTAAAGTACTAGATGCCGATGGCAAAGGGCTTTCCGGCGTTAACATCTATCTTCTTAACAGTTATAATGGTTCTACATCCGCGAAAGATGGCAGTTTCATTTTAGAGGATTTGCCGGCGCAAGGCAAATTAGAAGTAAGTATGATGGGCTTTGAAAGCCAATACTTCGATCTTGAAGAAGTCGACAGCAAAAAAATTCATCAAATTGTTCTTAAAGAAAGCTTCAATAAACTTAAAGCAGTAACAATTACCGCTGGCAGTATTGAAGTGAGCGACAAAAGGCAAGCCATTGTGCTAAAGCCCTTGGATATTGTAACTACTTCTGGGGCCTTAGGTGATATAATCGGCGCTTTAAACATGCTACCTGGCACTAGCAATAATGCCAACGACGGTCGTCTCTTTGTTAGAGGAGGCTCTGCCGATGAAACTGCGCTATTCATTGACGGTTTAAAACTAGGTAGTGCCTACGGGTCTAGTCTTAGCGGGATTCCCACTCGTGGTAGATTCAACCCGCAGCTATTTAAAGGCAATTTCTTTAGCACCGGCGCATATTCTGCAGAGTACGGCCAAGCTCTTTCATCGGTTCTTTCTCTTTATAGTTTAGATATGCCCATCCGCAGTCAAAGCGATTTTAGTCTTAGCAGCGTAGGCGCATCTGCCGCCCATTCTCAAGTTTGGGAAAAGCAGGCTCTTAGTGCCAATCTATCCTACACAAACCTCAGCCCATATATGGACTTAATGCCTCAAAACATCAAGTTCAATAAGGCACCCCAAGGCCTGAATACAGAGCTTTTATACCGCAATAAACTCGCAAAACGCACCTTCCTAAAAGCATTCTACTCCTATCAGAACTCAAGACTTGCGGTTGAGCGCCCTCAATTAGGGAGCGAAGATTATCAGTCTACCGCGCTGACTAATGATTTTCACTATGCCAATATCAGCCTAAAGCATGCTTGGCAAAAAAAACATCTTATCAATGCGGGCATCAGCTACACCAATAATAGCGATGATATTCAACAAGATAGCAGTAACATTAAAGCAAATAATCAATTGGCGCATCTTAAAATCAACTACCAATACTTTCCCATTACTAGAATGAAACTTACCACAGGTATTGAGAGTATTCACGAAAACCTAAAACAAGGAATAGGCCGTCTAAACCGAACATTCGAGCAAAATTTATATGCTGCTTTCGCAGAAGCGAACTATCATTTTAATGGTGACTTATTAGTCCAAATCGGACTGAGAAGCAGCATTAGTGGAGGAGAGAAGCACCTTATGCCTCGCTTCTCCATCGCCTATCGTTTAAACGAAAAGTCCCAATTAGCGCTAGCCTATGGCGATTATGTACAGAATCAGAATCCTAATATTTTAATTCAGCAAAATAACATAGCCTCCTCTTCTGCACGCCACTGGGTTTTAAACTATCAATTTACCACCAAAGGCTTAAGCTTTCGCTTAGAAGCCTATCACAAGAAGTACGATGGTCTCTTGCGCTTGGCTGACAGTTACAACAGTAATGGGAATGGTTATGCGCAAGGATTTGATTTTTTCATTAGAGATCGCAAGAGTATCCGCAATTTAGACTACTGGTTAAGCTATTCGTATATCGACACCAAACGACACTGGAAAAGCTTTCAAAACAGGGTACAGCCGAGTTTTGCACCCAAGCATAATGCTTCCTTAGTAGGCAAGTATTGGATTAACAAGCTTAACTCTCAAGTAGGCGGTAGTTTCAACATAAACGATGGCTACCGATATGAAAACCCCAATATAGCGGGTGAAATGGAGTCAAAGACAATCGCCTTTAGCAGTCTAAACCTTTCCTGGAGTTATTTACCACGTCCCAACCTCATCTTTCATATTGAGCTTACTAATGCGCTGGGCCGTGAAAATATTCTTGGTTACCAATACGGCAACACCGCCAATAGCAATGGAAGTTTTCAAGAAATGGCCATTCCCCAATCCGCTAAGCGATTCCTCTTTATTGGCGTATTCTACACCCTTAGCAACGATAAAAAAGCCAATCAATTAAATAATCTATAAATACATAATCATGAAAAAAGCAATCATCATTTTCCTTGCTCTTAGCTTAAGTATCAATCTTAGCCTTAGCGCGCAAAGCAGCTACGAAAGCTATATGCAAGAAAGTATAGACCTCTACGACAGTGTTAAAACCATCACCGATTATCAAAATATTGTAAACCGTTTCGATCGCATTGCAAAAACGGAAAAAGAAGAATGGCTCCCTAATTATTATGCAGGATTGACATACGTTTATATGAGTTTCGTTCGCGGTTTAGACGATGACAAAAGAGATGAGTATCTTGATCAAGCCTTAGTTTATGCTGAAAAAGCCGCTGTATCCGCCAACAATCACGTGGAAGTTACAATTTTAACGGGCTACATTTATATGGCAAAAGTTAGTGTTAGTCCAGCATTACGTGGAATGACCATGTCTGGTAAAGTGAGTTCCTACTTTGAAAAAGCCCTCGTTATGAGTCCTGAAAACCCCCGGGCGAACCTAATGCTTGGTCGTTGGAAATTTGGTACGGCTCAGTTCTTTGGTTCTAGCATGGAGGAGCCTTGTGCTTTAATGCAAAAGAGTCTTAGCCTATATGAGGCATTAGAGCAGAATAATGGCATCCTGCCAAATTGGGGAAAAGGTCAAGCAGTAGCCATGACTAAAAAGTGTAGCGGAAATAACTAATTTGCAGCATGAGCAGAACAAGCCCTTCTAATTCAGCTAAAATTCTAAAATGGATTGGGATTAATGCACTGATTGGATTTTGTATTCCAATGTTTTATAGCGGCGATAATTATCTCTCTGTGGAAGGATGGGCCCTAATTTGGGATGATATACTGTATGCCTTTATGATGTCTACCGGGATTAGTTTCGCGGTTGGCATCAATGAATTAATTTTAGATCACTATTCCCCATGGCTCGAGAATGCTGGCCGGAGGCTTTTCCTTGAAATACTGGGCGTGAGCGTTTTAGGATTCGTTGCATCCTACCTGATGAATATTTTGTTCTATACCTTTTTCGGTAGCATAGATTATAGCAATTTCCCTTGGAAGACAATGGCCATTTATGCTCAATATCCTCTATATGTAGGCTATCTAATTACTGCTTTCTTCATTTCTCAAGGGTTTTTACGACGATTAAAAGAAGAAGCTATTCGATCGCAGAAATTAGAAACTGAACGTTACCGCAGCGAGGTGCGCATCTTGAAAGATCAGTTAAACCCGCACTTTCTTTTCAACTCCTTTAATGCATTAACCAATATGGTGTATGAAGATGCCGATCTGGCGGCGGCCTATATTCAAAAGCTTAGCAAATTTTATCGCTATGTTTTAGAAGTGCAAAATGAAGACTTGGTGACGCTGAAGCAGGAAATTAAATTTGCACTCGATTATTGGTCTTTGCAACAAGGACGTTTTAGTCCGGAAGCTATGTGCCTAGACATTGACAAAAATATCAGCCTTGCAGCCTTAATGCCCCCTATGACCTTACAGTTGCTTCTGGAAAACGCAATAAAGCACAATCAACTTAAGGAAAACTCACCGCTCAGCATCAAGATCTATCAAGAGGCAAACCATATTTTAGTGTCCAATAATCTGCAAAAGCGCCTTAGTCCGGCGGAGAGCTCTGGCATAGGCTTAAGCAATATTAAAGAACGTTACCGAATACTTAGACAGCAAGAAGTTGAGGTAGTTGAAAGCCTTGAATATTTTACCGTGAAACTTCCCTTAATCTCAAAATAGCATGCGCATACTTATAATTGAAGATGAAAAACCCGCCGCTAAGCATTTAGAGCGTCTTTTGCTAAAAGCGATACCAGATGCAGAAATTTACGGCCCTTTAGATAGCGTTGAAAGAAGTATCAGTTGGCTGGATAACAACCCCTCTCCCGATTTATTATTTCTGGATATCCATCTCAGCGATGGACCAAGCTTCAATATTTTCAAAAACCGAGAGATCGATATTCCCATCATCTTTTGTACCGCATTCGACCAATATGCTTTGGAGGCTTTTAAGGTTAATAGTATCGACTATCTTTTAAAACCCCTCGATCCTGAAGAACTTTTTAATGCTATTGCTAAATTCCTGAAGCTTCGAAATAACGCCTTCACTATAGATGGTAATATGCTGCGTGAATTACTAGAGCCTAAGAGTAAAAAACTAAAAGAGCGTTTCATTATTAAGCAGGCGGAGAAACTTATTATGGTGGAAGTAAAAGACGTAGATTTCTTTGTAAGCAGCGGTGGCAGCACCTTTCTACAAAACAAAGAAGGCAGTCAGTTTATTTTTGATCAAAGCCTCGATCAAATTGAAAACTATCTAGACGCCAATCGCTTCTATCGCATTAATCGTGGCTATCTAATTGGCCTCAATAGCCTAGAAGAGATTCAACCTTTTAGCGGCAGCAGGCTGCGTTTAATTTTACGAAACTGCAAAGACAAGGATATATTTGTCAGTAGAGAAAAAACCGCCTCTTTTAAAGCATGGTTAGATAGCTGATTTCTATTTGTCACCCGCTGATTAAAGCCTAGCTTTGCTGACATTTAATTTTTTTTAATGAAGCTCGAAATTTTTGAGTTAAGCAATGGCATCAAGGTTGTGCACCATCAGGTGAATAGCCCCATTGCCCATTTAGGCTTACTGGTAGCTGCTGGCTCCAGAGATGAGCTAGAACATGAGCAAGGTTTGGCTCATTACATTGAACACTGTCTCTTTAAAGGCACAGAAAAACGCAAGGCCTATCACATTCTCAGCCGCATGGAAGATGTCGGGGGAGAACTAAATGCTTTTACCTCGAAAGAGGAAACGGTTATTCATTGTTCTTTTCTTAGCCCCGACTATAAACGCGCGGTAGATCTTATTGCCGATATTGCCTTTCGCAGCACCTTCCCTGAAAAGGAATGCCAAAAAGAAAAGGAGGTTGTTATTGATGAAATTCATTCTTATAAAGACACGCCTGGCGACAGTATTTTTGATGACTTCGAAGAGCAAATTTTCCCAGAACATCCTTTAGGGAATAATATATTAGGCACGGTAGCAAGCGTAAAGTCTTTTACACGCCAGCATATTCTAGACTTCATTGCGCGGAATTACAGCGCCAATCGCATGGTGTTTAGCTCCATTGGAAATATCACTAAAGCAAAGTTGGAACAGTTCTTAGAACAGCAAATCCAAAATGTAGACTTCCCACTGGGAGAAAGAAAAATCATCAGTCCGGATTCCTATCAAGCTAGCCAAAAGAGTGTTAGCCGCCCTGGTTATCAAACGCATGTTATTTTAGGCACGCGTGCATATCCTGCCAAAGACGATATGATGCGGCCCCTAGCCTTGCTTAACAACCTTTTAGGTGGCCCAGGCATGAACTCGCGTCTCAATTTAAACATCCGAGAAAAGTACGGTTTCACTTATCACTTAGAATCTTTTTACCATCCCTATATTGATACGGGCCTCTTTGGCATCTATCTGGGCACCGACCCTGGCACCGCCGATCGTACCGTGCAATTAGTGGAGAGAGAGTTGAAAAAATTACGCGAGCAAAAATTAGGAATCTTACAGCTTAGTAAAGCCAAGAAACAGATCCTTGGCCAATTAGCAATGGGACAAGAAAATAATAACTCTCTAATGCTGTCTTTTGGAAAATCTCTGCTTTTTCATAACCACATTGAAAGCTTCGAAGCAATTGTAGAAGACGTTGAAAATACTGATGCTGAGACATTAATGCGCGTGGCGAACGAGATTTTCCAGCCCGATGCTTTTAGTAGTCTATATTTCCGTAATACGGAGGTGCAAGAGTAAATAGCTCAAAGCCCTCGTCAAGTGCGCGGCTAGAACTCTTTTATCCCACCAAAAGTTTAGAGCAAAAAAAATCCTAATTGCAGAATAAATATTCTGCAATTAGGATCAAATATGAAGATCTCTTTTTCAGCTAATAAATTTTATCCAAAAGACTAAGTTCTAGCGAGCGCTGTACATGTCGCTATAATACTTTTGGTAATCACCCGAAGTAACATTATTAAGCCACTCCTCATTAGACAGATACCAATCGATAGTTTCGGCTAAGCCTTCCTCAAAAGTTACGGATGGCGACCAGCCTAGTTCCTTATTGATCTTGGTGGCATCAATGGCATAACGACGATCGTGACCAGGACGATCGGTTACATAGGTAATCAGTTTTACGGAGGTTCCTGGCTCGCGCCCTAATTTCTCGTCCATCTGCTTACAAAGCACCTTTATAAGTTCAATGTTTTGCCATTCGTTGAAACCACCAATATTATAAGTTTCGGCATTTCTACCTTTATGGTAAACTAAATCAATAGCCCTTGCGTGGTCTACAACGTAAAGCCAATCGCGCGTATACTTCCCATCACCATAAACCGGTAAAGGATTATTATTTAATACGTTGTGAAAGAACAAAGGAACCAATTTCTCTGGAAACTGGTTTGGTCCGTAGTTATTACTGCAATTCGTAATTACGTAAGGCATGCCATAGGTTTCACCATAGGCGCGCACAAAATGATCGGAACTTGCTTTTGAAGCCGAGTAAGGTGAATTAGGATCATAGGAAGTAGTTTCCTCAAACAGACCCTCAGCTCCAAGCGTTCCATATACCTCATCGGTACTAATATGGTAAAAACGCTTTCCTTCAAAATTTCCTTTCCAGGTATCTCTAAAAGCATTTAAAAGGTTCACTGTTCCAATAACATTCGTCTGCACAAAAGATAATGGATCTGTAATCGATCGATCCACATGACTTTCCGCCGCTAAATGCAATACACCTTCAAATTTATGTTCCGCAAAAAGAGCATTCATGGCATCCCCATCAACAATATCCGCTTTAATAAAATGATAGTTAGGCTTATCCTCAATATCTTTTAAATTCTCCAAGTTACCCGCATAAGTGAGTAAATCGAGATTATAAATTTGATAATCCGGATAATTATTTATAAATAATCTTACCACGTGTGAGCCAATAAAACCTGCTCCACCGGTTATTAAAATCTTCTTTCCGCTCATGCTTAAATATTTCTGATTTTCTTTTCCCAGCGCCAAGCATCTTCAATAGCATCATCGAGTGTTTTCTCAGTTTTCCAACCTAGTTCTGCATTTGCTTTGGTAGTATCTGCGTAAGCGGCGGTAACATCGCCCGGTCGACGGTCCACTATTTTATAGTTTAGGCTTTTGCCAGAAACGCGCTCGAATGATTGAATTACTTCCAGTACCGTACTTCCCGTTCCAGTCCCTAAGTTGAAGACCTCGTAATTGGAAAGATTCTTAGACCCTAACAGTCGCTCCACCGCAATAACGTGTGCTTTGGCTACATCCACCACGTGAATATAGTCGCGCTCATTGGT
>JBNMPT010000020.1:0-17893 GCA_051277025.1 Roseivirga sp.
AGATAAAAAACAAGGTGGTGAAATGGAGTTCTTAGCACAAAGTGATGCCAACAGAAATCTGTTTTGGGGCTTCGAGTCTACCGATGAACGAGCTGAAATTTTCGGGAAATTGGGATATGCCTTTCAAGATGAAGTTTACCGAAGTTTTGGGCTGATATACAGTGGGAGCTATCAGAATCGTAAAAGTCAATTCGGCCAACGAGATACTAAAGCCGAATTAACAAACCTATATATTAATGCGATATTTCAAGATATAATAGGAACCTCAGCTCATAAATATCATACTGGTCTTTCACTTTTAGTGGATGACTATAATGAAGGCCTAGATAGTTTAGGAACAAATCTATATTCTCATGCTAGGCAGGAAATTGTACCCGGGGCATTTGGAGAGTATAGCTTTGAGCCCAACGAGAATTTCACCCTTATTGCCGGAGTGCGCCTTGATTACAACTCTTATTTTGAAAAGGCCTACTTCACGCCAAGACTAAACCTAAGATACGCTATCGGTCGTTTAACCACGTTAAGGCTAGGAGGCGGACGTGGACAGAGAACAGCTAATAAACTAGCGGAGAACAATCCCGTACTAGCTTCATCTCGTCGTCTGAACTTTGTAAACGACGAATACCGGCCAGAAGTTGCCTGGAACTCTGGCTTTAGCTTCGATCAATTTATACCAATTGGGAACAAGCAGCTTCGTTACACCGCCGATGTCTTCTTTACTTGGTTTGAAAGAAAACTGGTCACTGATTTAGACTATAATCCCAATGAAGCTTTCATTCTTTATCAACGCGGTAGCAGGTCCTTAAGCTTCATGAATCAAATTGATTTTGAACCAATGAAAGGACTAAACCTGAGATTGGCCTACAAGTACTTGCGCTCTGAAGACCAGTTTTTAGAAGGTTTAAATCTCGCCTACCAAATTCCAGAGCATCGCGCTTTTCTTAACTCATCTTACGAAAGTGCTAAACTTTGGAAGTTTGACCTAAGTATAAATTGGTTCGGAACGAAAAGACTGCCTAACACTGCTGATAGTCCCATCGAGTTTCAGCAAGATGATTTCTCGCCTTCTTTCTTTACTGTGGATAGTCAAGTAAATAAAGAATGGAAAAAATTTGAGTTTTTCGCTGGCGTTAAGAACCTTTTTGACTTTAGACAAGGACAGCCGATTGTTAACTCTGGACAAGCTTTCGACCCTTATTTCGACAGCAACTTTATTTGGGGACCTGTTTTTGGGCGAAATATTTATTTGGGAATGTATTATAAAATACCTCGTTAAAAATGAACGGCGGCTCAAAACCAGCCGCCGTCTTTTTATAAAAAAATTGATCCTTAACTCTCTTCATCGTAATAAACCTTGTAAAACTTTCTTCCGTCCTCTTCTACTCCCTTCTCGATCAAGTCACGTTTTCCGTGGATATAGATATGAAAGTTTTTATCCAACTTGAGGATACTTTTAAAAACGGATTGCTTCTTCTTCAGCGCTTCAGGTGAAACCTCAAATTCTTCTTCAAAGTTTAGTGCCTTAGGCTCTCTTTCAGCTACATATTCTCTAAACCTATCCGCCACCGCAGGGTCCTCAAAAACATTTTCTGAATACTCAGTAGGAGCTAACCTTTCATTCTCATTTAAAAACTGTTTTGACCGTTCTAGATACTCAATGGCATCATACTTATCTAAAACCTCTGAACCTTTTAGATCTTGGTCTACAAAGCTTTTTGTTAGACCAATCAGTTCCGATGTTTTCGAAAACTCCGAGGACCTCAGCTCCAGTCTTAAAAAGCTCTCGAACCAAAATTTAGCTTCCTCGCCTCTATTAATATTGTCCACACATAATACCTGGAATCCGTCTGCCTTGTCTTCATTGAAAATCAATGCCGCCTTATCTACTTTAGAAGGGCTAATTCCTTTATAACTAAACAGTTCTATTACATCACCTTGACTTTCAGTAAAAAGAAACGGACGCTTCTTTTCAGACTTAAAAATGGCTATCGCGGGAGCTTCATGCCCGAATGCCCGCGCATTCTCAAGATGCACAACTAGTAGGTCGCCGCTCTTAACCTTAGGGTGATCAGATACATCATAAAGCATTTTTGCCAATTGAGCAGACTTCGCTACAAAGCTGGTAGGATTATCAAATATGTCTCCTACTAAGGAATACACGCTATTTAATTGCAAATCGGCGGGATGGGTAAAGCGATAAAACTCTGGGTTCTGAAAGGCCGAAGACAGGTAGTCTTGAACTATTTTTAAAGTAGGCAAATCCAGACTACTTTCAGACTTACTTAAGACCAAGCCTTCCTCTTTTAACTTATTCCCCACTTGGTGAACCACCAATTTACTAAGGGTGTTTTCTATCTTTTCTAACATGTTTTGCGAATCTCTGACAAAGATAGTTTTTGAGGCTAAGGCATTGTCCTCTATTTATAATGGTCTAGGGGAAAACATCTGTGTTCTATCAGAATTAGTAAAAGACTTAAATGCAAAAGAGCCTCACTGTTAAAACAGAGAAGCTCTTTCAGGCATAAACCAAAAAACTACAACTTTCGTGATAAGCTACTCCAACCACCGCCGTTCATACTCTCTATACCAGCTTGATTGGCAAACGCCGCTGCCTGACCGCTTCTCATACCCGAGGCACAACAGAAGATAATTGGCTTATTATACTTTTTTAACTCCTTAAGTTTTGAGTTGATACCTGGTAAAGGAATGTTTTTTGAGCCCTTAATATGCCCACCTTTATACTCGTCTTTACTTCTCACATCTACAATGATAGCGCCCTGAGCACTCCATTCTTTAATCTTATCGCTTTTTGAACTTAAAAAGGAGAAAAAACCCATAATTAATATTTTTAACAAAGCTCTTGAAAATGACTGATACGGCCAGTGATTTGTATCACCTTAATCCTGTAAATCGAAATTATTATCTACTTCAATAGCTACAAATTTAACTTCTGCATCCTCAGGATCGTAAACTGTTCTCGCCACTAACTTCTCTGAATATAAGTGAATGATAATTGCTTCTTTTTCACTTTTACTGCGGAAACGGTGAAAGCCCAATTCGTCATTTAAGAAGCCCATTTGTCCTGCTTCATAACTAGTCGTATAGCTTGGCTCGAGAGCGTCAACACTAAGGTTGAAATTTTCTAACGAAACTTTCCCTCTTAGCACTTTAAACCAAGTGACAGAATCTCTGAAATTATGAATATCTCCATGCTGAAATGGTTTCCAGCAACTTAGAACTGCCTCAATTAAATTGCTGTCATATAATCTGATCCTTTGATAATGCTGATCAGAAAACTGAGTGTATCGACTCAACTCTTCCGTTGAAAAGTCTATTGCCTTTAATAATTCGATGTACCCACCGTATCCGGGGCCTAAGTTCAAGTTGTATTTTAATTGAGCCAAATCTTTAATAGTTTCCATAGCCTTGTTTTATAGCAAGGTCTTAAAAAATATTGAAAATAAATATGACAAATATCATCTAAACCCTTGATTACTAACTTAAATTTACGATTATTTTGTTCCTGCTCAGCTTAACCTTACCAATCTTCTCTAATTGCTTAAGCAAACGAGAAATAACCTCTCTCGATGAATGAAGCTCCTCTGCCAAGCTTTTATGAGTTACTTCAATTTCATTAGTTCCCTTGGCAATACTCTTATCCAGAAGCAGGTTCAATAACCTTTCGTCTAACTTCTGAAATGCAATGGCATCTATGGTTGCTAATAAATTTTCGTAGCGCTCATTATAGGTTTCCACAGTAAACTGGCGCCACTCTTCAAAATCCAACATCCACTGAGGAAGGGACTTTCTAGGCAGTCCCAGATATTCTGTTCCCTCTTCGGCTACGGCCTTAATCTCGCTAGGCTTATCAACCATGCAGCAATTTAATGTCATTGCGCAAGTTTGGCCAGGATATAAATAGTAGAGGAAAATCTCGCCTCCTTCATCATCTGCACGACTAATTTTTATCGCGCCGCTCATTACCAAGGGAATCCACTTAGGATATTCCCCAAACTCTAAAACAGGCTCTTCCTTTTCATGTCTGAACCAGCGTGCTTCCTTGGCCATACTTTTAATCAAATCTTGATTATGAAATACAGGGAAATTTTGCTTTAGAATCTCAACTACATCTAAATTTTTCACGTCACTCGTCTCCATTTGCCTTTTTCAGAGTTAAAATTATCCACGCCTTGGCGTCTTTTAAATTGTGTAAATTTACCCTCAATATTAAGAATTCTTGAAGAGGTTTAGCCCACATATAATTTTTATTTTCTGTTGCCTATCTTTCATAAATACCACTAGAGCATCTTCCTCCTCTTCCGAATGGTTAAATGATTCGGTATACTATTTTGTGGATAGCCTCAATGTTCAGAAAATAGCAACAATAAGAGAAGCAGCTTTCATAGAAGTTGGAGAGCGGGAGTTAAATTTCGCTGATCTGAATAAAAACGTATGGATCAAAATACACATTCCGCAGAGTGATAGTTCGCAACGGTTTCTGCTAATTGATTATCCCCTCATCGACAGTTTAAGTTTATGGATTTTTAAATCTGGAACCTTAGAGCAGAGCTACAAGACTGGAAGCCATACTCCCTTCGCCACAAGACCTATAAATGACAATTTATTTCGATTTGCCCTACCAAATCATCGTTCGATAGTTTATATCCAGGCTTGGTCTCGTCTCAACTTGCAGCTACCTCTTCGAATAATCAATAAGGATTATACCGAAAAAACGCTCAAGCGCCGCGACTTCCTTCAGGCGGTATACCTCGGTTTAATGATTTTAGCAATACTTGGGTCACTTATTATTGGCTTTTTAAACAGAGGCTCGATGGTATTCTTTGCTTACGTTGGACATTTAATCGGAACCTTATTTATCACATTGCACATCGGTGGTTATGCCTACATGTATTTCTGGCCAGACTATCCTCAAATTAATATTTATGAGCCTTGGATTTTCGGCTTAGGTATTTTCTCTACGCTATTCAGTATGGAGTTTTTAGATACAAGAAATCAAGCTCCAAGATTAAATCGTCTGCTTTGGGTTTCCCTCCTATTTAATTTTTCCGTTTTCCCACTTTTAATACTTGGAAAAATATCACTTGCAAATCAAATAGTCCAGATGGTTGGACTATTGGGTTGTCTCCTAATGCTTATTGCAGGAATTATCTTATACCGGAGAGGCTATAGACCGGCACGTTTCTTCATTCTCGCTTGGAGCATTTTCCTTTTAGGAGTGATGATTACCATTTTACAACGATTATCTATCATTCCTCTTTCGGAATTAAGCCTTCATGCCTCGCAAATTGGTTCGGCCCTCGAAGTTATTCTGCTTTTTGCCGCTCTTGCCGACAAGGTCAATTTAATTCAAGAAGAACGAGATAAGGCTAAAGAGGCGGCACTAAAAGCTCTTACCGAAAACAAAGCAAATATTGAAGTCCAAAATCAAATTCTTGAAACTCGTATTGCAGAAAAAACTCAAGAGTTAAACAAGAAAAATGAGTCACTAGAAAAAATTAATATCCAACAAAACAATATTCTCAGCATTATTGGTCATGACCTAAAAGGCCCTATCGCTAGTTTAGGTCAAGCTCTAAACCTAATGCGAAATAATAAAAACCTTATTACTACTGAATTTCTAGATATGCTTCAGTCCAGCACTATTAATACTTTTAGTTTACTAGAGAACCTGCTTAGTTGGTCACAATCCAAAGACTCTAGCTATAAACCCGATTTGCGTAAAATCGATATTAAAGGCCTCTGCCAAAATATCATTGCCCTTAATCAGCCCACTCTTTTTCAAAAAAGAATAAAGCTCGAGTTTAACTTCGAAGGCCTTTGTTTCGCTTTGGCTGATGAAAGAATGATCCTAACAGTATTGCGGAATTTATTAAATAACGCAATCAAATTCTCGCCTAAAGGGTCTATCATAACCATCCAGATATTTAAAGAAATCGACAGCGTTGAAATCGAAATATGCGATCAAGGCCAGGGAATCAACCCCACTTTAATTAACAAAATCCTGAGTGGGAACTCCTTACAAAGTCAGCAGGGAACCTCTGGTGAACTCGGTAGTGGTTTCGGATTACGAATTAGTTTGGACTTTCTTAGTAAAATGTCTAGTCGCATGGAAATTAGCTCAGAAATTAATGGGGGTAGTTGCTTTAAAGTTGTACTTCCTGCCGTTCACTAATTGAGGCATATAGACCCCCAACCAATTTCATCAACTTGCGTGTAGTAAAGGAGGATTGTTGAAACCTACTAAGTGATAAATTTAATGAGCACATTACGAAACTACTGCCAAAATCTGGTACTGCTAACTTTTTTGGGCTTACAAGTCTTAAGCACTAATTCGAGTGCTTGCAACAGTCCGTCAAACCTTCGCGTAGTTGCCTACGGTACCAACAGTATTACTATTGCTTGGTCGGGCACAACCGCTCCCTCTTTCCAGTTACGTTATGTTCTTCAGGGAGGCAATTTCAATTCTGCTCCAATAACCACTATTACCAGTAATCCTTACACAATAACCGGATTAAATGTAAATACCTCTTACGCAGTACAAGTACGCGAACTTTGCAGTCCAGGAGCTAATCCTTGGCCAAGTTTCATATTAGGCAGTACTTCCTGTGCGGTACAAAATGCTCCTTTCACCTCTAATTTTAATGGTGGAGCATGGACTGCTGGTAGTCTTAATACGCCAGGTTCTATTAATTCTTGCTGGCAGCGAACATCCACTAGCCTTAGTGTTACTTGGAAACCTGGTCCACCGGCATTTATAAGTAATCTTTCCGGGCCAAGTACTAGCCGCTCTGGATCTGGTAAGTATATGCAGATTACCCGTTCAGGTTTTTTTTTCAGCACTGTTCCTGATAGCGCTCTATTCGAATCGCCCTTAGTAGACTTAGGGGCCTTAACGAACCCACAGCTAAAGTTTTGGTACCACATGTTTGGCCAGAGTATTGATGAGTTGACGGTTTATATTTCGAATGATTTTGGACAGACTTATACACTATTGCAAACTCTAAGTGGTCAACAACAATTTACGGGAACAGATAGTTGGATTGAAAGTCCACTAAATCTTAGTGCTTACGCAAATGATACCGTGAGAATTAGATTTAAATATTACCAAGCAGTAAATGGCTTTCAAAACGCAGTTAGCATCGACGACTTCACCATTGAGGAGGCACCTAATTGCCCTAGGCCTACTCAATTTTCAAATACTTTCACAACTAGTACCGAAGCCTTCTTTAACTGGACAAGTGGTGGGGCAACTAACTGGCAGATAAGTTATGGGCCAGTCGGCTTTAGCGCTAATGCTGGTACAATTGTAAATATAAACAGTAATCCTTCTAAGCTATCTGGTCTCAGCCCCAATACTACTTATGAAGCATACATTAGAGACAGCTGCGGACTTAGTGACGTGTCTGTATGGACAGGGCCTATTAGTTTTAAAACAAAATGTAACCCAGTAAGTACGCCCTACATTGAGAACTTTGATGGCTCTGGCTTCAGTTCTGCAGTAGGTTTCAACGGCATCGGTAATATTAATTCATGCTGGTCGCGTAGCCCTTTAACACCCTATGTTTGGGCAACAGGACCACCCCAATTTACGCCCACCACTACTGGTCCTCAAGGAGATCACACAACTGGCTCTGCTAATTATTTATTTACTGAATCAATTGGCTTTGGAAGCAACAGTCCCAACGCAGAATTAGAATCGCCTCTGATCAACTTGGTAGGTTTAACCAACCCACAACTAAGCTTTTATCTACACTCTTACGGAAGTGGAATTAGTGATCTAAAAACCTACGTAAACAATGGTTCTGGCTGGGTACTATTGAATACTCAAACTGGACAACAACAAAATAGTAAAGCCGCTAATTGGAAGGAAATCATTATCAGCCTAGCATCTTATGTAAATGATACTATCAGTATTCGCTTTAGCGGAGCAAAAACTGGCAATTCAAATCTTGCCGATATCGCCATTGATGATATTAATATTGATGAGGCGCCTTCTTGTCCACGTCCACAAAACCTTGCTTTATTGGGCCTTACTTCTAGCAGTGCTGATTTACAGTGGCTAAGCGGTGGTGCTAATAATTGGAACTTAAGCTATGGCAGTCCTGGCTTTAGCGTTAATAGCGGTACAATCGTAAATGCTAGCAGTAACCCTGAAACTATAAACGGCTTAATTTCGAATACCACGTATGAAGTTTATGTGCGCGATAGCTGCGCTGTAGGCGACGTTTCCCTCTGGACGGGACCAATCAGTTTTCAAACCGCCTGCACTCCAATTACCGCTCCTTATTTCGAAAACTTTGATGGCTCAGCTTGGATTCCTTCCAACTTTACCAGTACGGGGAGTATCGATGCTTGTTGGAATAGAGCTGGATCTCCTACTTATTTTGTGGCACCATACCAAGGGGCCACTAGTATCGCCGCTACCGGTCCTAGTGGCGATAAAACCTCAGGGTCCGGCAAGTATATTTACAGTCAAAGACAAGGTTTTGGCGGCGGTGATCTCTTTGCCGAAATCATCAGCCCCCAAATTGATTTATCGAGCCTAGGCAGCCCTGAATTACGGTTTTGGTATCATATGTTCGGCGCTGATGTTGACAAAATAGAAGTGGCTGTATCCACCGGTGGCAGCTATTCTACCTTAAATACGATTAGTGGTCAACAGCAAAACACGGCATCAGCAGCCTGGCTAGAAAGAGTAGTAAACCTCAACAGTTATTTAAACGACACCATTAGTGTCCGTTTTCGTATTTATCGCAATAGTACTTTTTCCTTTTTTGCAGAAAGCGCGCTCGATGATTTTAGAGTTGACAATAGCCCGACTTGCCCCAGTCCTAGCATTTTGACGATTAATACAAATACAACAAGTTCCATTAATATTAGCTGGACTTCCGGAGGGGCCGCGAATTGGCAAATTCGCTATCGCCCAGCGGGAAGTGCCACTCCTTTTACCATCGCAAGCGTAAATAGCAACCCTTTCACCATTAATGGACTAAACTCTTCTACCAACTATGAAATATTTGTTCGCGACTCTTGCGCGGTAGGAAATGTAAGCTTTTGGGAAGGCCCAGCCTTTGGCCAAACCTCTTGTGGCGTTAGTAGCATTCCTTATTCTGAAGACTTTGATGATAATACTTGGCTGGAAGGTTCATTTGGAATAAACTTTGGCGATCAAGTTAATTCTTGTTGGAATAGACCCAGTAACACTGATAATAATCGCTGGGGAACACGCACTAATAATCCCTCTACTAGCAATGGTCCAAGCGTTGACGCGAGTGGAAGCGGTAAGTATATAAACTGGGAATCGGCCAGTGGATCGGCCACTCTGGGCACTATTTCTAGCCCGCAAATTGCCATTATAAATAGCAGTAGTCCCTATCTCTATTTTAAATATCACATGTTTGGCTCGGGTATAAACAATCTCCAAGTGAGACTAAACACGCAGAGTAACGGTAATAATATTACTATTAAAACCATTAGTGGCCAGCAGCAAACCAGCAAGGCTAGCGCTTGGTTGGAAGACTCCGTAGACTTGAGTAGCTATATTGGCGACACTATTGTTGTTATTTTCCGGGCGCAAGCTTTAAATTTTCTCGGAGACATTGCGGTAGATGAATTGCGAATTGAAAACCTTGGCCCAAGCTGTGGTGCGCCAATAAACTTAAACCTTGTTAGCGCCACTCACACCAGCCTCGGTTTTAGTTGGCAGACTACCAACACTGGTGCAACGACTCACCTACGTTGGTATTCTGCAACTGCCGGATCAACTGCCGCCAGTTTTGTTCCGAATGTTACTAGCCCTTTCAGCTTGAGCGGTCTTAATCCTAGCACTGATTACGTAATTGAGCTTTTTGATAGCTGCACTGTCCTGGTTAGCAATAGCCTCGCCGATACTCTTTCAACCTTAATTTGTGATACGGTTAATGCCGATTTCACCTTTAATGGTAGATTTCTACGGAGAAGCTTTCAGTCTACCGCTAGCAATGCCGATTCTCTATTCTGGCAGTTTGGTAGCTTAGATAGCAGTTATGTTTTAAATCCTAACTACAACTTCCCTGTGGCTGGCGTCTATTCAATTACCCTTATCGCCTATAACTCTTGCGGAAATAGTGACACTATCGTAAAAAGCATTACTATTTGCGATACCCTTCGGGCCAATTTTACCAATACATTCTTCAACGACTCCACCAGGTTTTTTGCGAATTTATCCAATAATGCCTCAGGATATAGCTGGGATTTAGATGTTGGGCTTACTGCCACTGGAGACAGCGTAGCGGTAAAGTATAGTGATGCTGATGCGAAAATCGTAACCCTTACAAGTTGGAATGCCTGCGGCGACACGGTACGAAACACGCGCAATATACCGGGCTGTGAACCTCCCGTTGCTAATTGGACCTACTCTATATTAAGTCCTATAAACACAGGACTTAGAGTTCAGTTTGATGCCAGTAGCAGCAGCAACGGAAGCGTCTATTATTGGGACTTTGGCGATGGAAATACGGGGACAGGTATTAACCCTATCCATGTCTTCAGTACCCCTAATCTCCTTTACAAAGTGAAACTAACTGTTACCAACAGTTGCGGCGGACAAGATTTTAAGGAATTTCGTTTAAACCAGATTGGGATTGCAGAGGAAACACTTTTGAATAGTGTAACTATCTACCCTAATCCCGCTAAGGATCTACTCTATATAAAATACGATTCACAAAACATTGAATTAGAAGATATCAGAATCTATAACATGCAAGGAAAGCTCGTCTTGCAAAAGAAGCTTGAAAGTGGTGACCTACTTACGGTAGACGTAGAATCTCTTAGCGCAGGATTCTATCAAGTTGTTATAAAAAGTGAGTTTGGTTATTTAAAGGAAAAGCTGATCATTAATTAAGATCCTTTCAAAAGCGCTAAATATTGGCAAATTGAAAGAGAATTTATACCAGTAAATCACTGGTGATTTTGAAAAGTGACAGTCACCTAGGAGCTCGCACGATTTATATTAATTACTCTTTCCCTGAAAACAATAGGGTAAACTACTCTTGGCACTTTCAACACAAGGCTAGGGAAAAAGCATTCGTAGGCCATAGACCTAGCCCTAGGTTCTTTCAAGATATTTTTGGAGTTGAATTACCCCGAACATCAGTCGATGCGTGCACAGAACAAGGTTTTTCTTCAAGGCTATCAGAGACTTTTTCGCCATTTAAATCCCATTGGGTCCCGCATAAAGGCCTAAAAAAAACTCCAGAACTTTGGGGAGAATCAAACTGATGGAAGGGAGTAAGACTTTGGACTAATGAAAATGACGAACCAAAATACCTTTGAGACCCCTGGTGACTCTTTTAATTTTAAAAGCAAAGATGAATTAATCCCCAGCGCCCCAAGAGGTGCTAATGAATAGCATCAAGCTTCCTGAAAATATTGCTTCCTGAAAACAAAATACTTCAGTAAATTCAAATATGATTTAGATCAATGCTGGGCCGAATACAGCCTCGCGGCCGGGTACTTGCCCTCCTCTAGCGGGATTGTCTCACGAGTTTTAATGGCTGCTGGGCTTTCGCAAGATGTGCGCGAATGGCTTGATCCGATATTTATCAGGGTGATAATTGGGGGATCTTATTACTCCCTTATCAAGTAAAAGATGGAATCCAGGAGATAAAGATCTCTCACTTTGACCTGAAATTTAGAACCTCTAAAAATGAGCTCGTTAGTAACATTTATCTAGATCAAGTACTCCTAAATAAAGTAACTTAGCAATGCCCTAGACAATCCATCACTAGCCTTCTGACAAGAAAAATTATCGAATTAGCACGTCACAATCAAACCTTGTGATGGAAAATAACCCTAACTAAACTAACCCTAAATATCGCCTAATAATGATTAGTAAAAAGAACCCCAAAATTGACCTCGAAAAATATCGTGTCCACTTTTTTCTAATAGGTCTTATTATTTCTTTGCTAGCGGTTATCTACCTCTTCAATATTCGCTTTTACGATGAAGAAATAGAAGCACCGCAAACCATTATTATTGACGGGGATGAAATTGTTATTCCCATTACCAAACGAGAACCTCCGAAAACGAGTACTGCTCCAATTAAAGATCTACCTAGTCAATTAGACATTATCGACGATGATAAAATAGTAAGTGAAGAGCTGGATATGAGTGCCACCGAAACCGATGAAAATGAATTTTTAAGCGATGTGGACATTCGCTATATAGAAGGTGACGGGGAGATTGAGATCATTAGTCAGGAGGAGGAAGTACTAGAAGAGTTGGAAGACCCTATTCCTTTTGCTCTCGTAGAATTAGTGCCCGTTTTTCCGGGTTGCGAAGACTTGAGTAGTAATGACGAACGAAAAGATTGTTTCCAAAAGAAGCTTTTAGAATTTGTTGGAGCAAATTTCAATTATTCCGAAACTGCAAGACAACTAAGAATTCAAGGACGAGTGATTATTCAGTTTGTAATCGAGAAGAACGGTCAAGTTAGCAGCCCATTGATTTTGCGAGGTGTTGACCCCTGGTTGGATAATGAAGCCATTCGGGTAATAAGCGCCTTACCGTATATAAAACCTGCTAGCCAGAGAGGGAGAAATGTGAGAATGAGTTTTGTAGTACCCATCAGCCTGGAGCTTGCCGATTAAGGTCTAGAGTTTTAAGAAACAAAAAAGACCGTCATAAAGACGGTCTTTTTTCTGTTTGTACAGGCGAAGAGACTCGAACTCTCACACCTTGCGGCACCAGATCCTAAGTCTAGCGTGTCTACCAATTCCACCACGCCTGCATACATTTAGGGCGGCAAATATACATCTTTTAGCAAATGACCAACAAGTTTTTTTCTTTTTTTAATTCTAAAACTTCCTGCCGACCGAAGTGCTATTTCTAATCATTTATTAGTCGCAAAAGCATAAGTAATTCCTTAGTTTTGTGCCTCATTAAATTTCTCATGAAATCATTCGATTTAAACGATCTGCCTGGCAAAGAAGCCCATGGTCATTTACTAGCGGCAGTAGGCCCTCGCCCTATTGCTTTTGCCAGCACTATAGACCATAACGGGAATCCAAATTTAAGTCCTTTTAGTTATTTCAACGTTTTTAGCTCCAAGCCACCAATCTTGATTTTCTCTCCTGCGAGAAGGGTTAGAAATAACACCACCAAAGACACCTTACACAATGCAGAAGCAAACCGTGAGGTTGTCATTAATGTGGTCAACTACGATATCGTTCAGCAGATGTCGCTCTCTTCAACGGAATATGACACTGGCGTAGATGAGTTTATAAAAGCAGGATTGACTCCTATTAAATCTGATTTGGTAGCGCCTTTTAGAGTAAAAGAATCACCGGTACAGTTCGAGTGTAAAGTAATGGAAATCATATCCCTTGGTGATCAAGGTGGTGCCGGTAATTTGATTATGTGCGAAGTGATTCGTATGCATGTTAATGAGGACGTGTTAAATGAAAATGGCATTACCGACAGCACTAAACTTGATTTAGTAGCTCGTATGGGTGGCGATTGGTATTGCCGTGCCAGCGGAGACGCACTCTTTGAGGTAGAGAAACCCATCCTTACCAAAGGTATTGGTGTCGATCAAATCCCACCAAGAATTCGCTCCAGTATGTTTCTTAATGGAAATGATTTAGGGAAACTAGGAAATATCGAAAGATTGCCTAATCAACAAGAGCTAGAAGAATTTGCAGAGCATCGTAGAATCAAAGAAATTTTCGAAAGCTCAAGCGATGGCATGGAAGCCCGCGAGGAACTGCATCAATATGCAAAAGAGTTACTCGATAAAAACAAAGTAATTAAGGCCTGGAAGGCTTTATTGTGTGATAAACTAAACAGAATATAAGATGGAAGTATCCGGAATTGTTAAGCGGATTGGAGGTGTTCAAGAAGTGAGTGCCAAATTTAAAAAAAGAGAAATTGTAGTAACCACTGAAGAGCAATACCCTCAGCATATTAGCATTGAGTTTATTCAAGATAAAACTGCATTACTAGATGGTTTTCATGAAGGTGAAAAAGTTAGTATTGGCATCAACATCAGGGGAAGAGAGTGGACTTCGCCACAAGGAGAAGTAAAGTTTTTCAATACTATTAACGGTTGGAAAATTGATAAAATGAGTGCCGCACCGGCTCCTTCTAACCCAGCGGAAAACATGGGCCAAGCACCGGCAGCTAGCACTAGCTTTGGCAACGCTCCTACCATGGCGCCTCTAGGTAATGATGCAGAAGACGATTTACCTTTTTAAATGAAATAAGCGGAAATGCCTAAGAAATTTACCAGGAGTTTTGAAAGTGCGTTTCGGTATTTTTTACCAAGCCCATTATCGATAGCTCTCCTTTTAAGCTTTTTAGCTTTTCTACTAGTTTGGTTCTTAGGGCCTAATTCCCTGTACCAAAATTTTACAAAATCAATTGACTATTGGATAGAGGGGCTATGGCAAGCCCCTCTTCTTGTTTTTATGGTGCAAATGATGCTGATCTTAGTGCTTGGTCACAGTTTAGCGCTATCTCCACCGATAAAAAAGATAATCACCCGCCTGCTTCGTTTAGCTAAAACCCCAGAAGGCCTGAGTGCATTGGTATGTTTTTTCAGTATTTTAGTATCCCTCTTTAATTGGGGCCTCGGACTTGTATTTGGCGCAATCTTCGCTCGGCAAGCGGGCTTAAAGCTGAGCCAACTCAATTTAAAATTTAATTACGGACTTTTAGGTGCGGCGGGCTATTCTGGCCTAATGGTTTGGCACGGTGGATTTAGTGGCAGCGCGCCCCTTAAGGTGGCTGAAGACAATCATTTAGAGGAACTGATGCAAGGCATTAACTTAGCTGGTCTCGCATCAAAACTACCGAGCAGTATCGGAGTTGAAGAAACCCTTCTTAGCCCAATGAACATCTTTACTGCTATCACTCTTCTACTGGTAATTCCACTGGTCGTTTATGGCCTAGCTAAAGTTAGCAACTGGCATAAAATCCCTGTTTTCGATAGTCGCGATGCTGCTCCAGCTGAAAGAGAGATCAGCTTCGGTGCTGAAAGGCTCGACTCCTCAAGGTTATTTGGACTTACTCTCGGCTTTGCCATTCTCGCCATTAATATTAATGTGATGCTCCAGTCCGAAGGCCTTTCCTTTATGACTCTCAACTTTATTAATCTTAGTTTATTGGCGCTGTGCTTCACCTTTCATGGAACATTAAGGTCATTTTTAAATGCACTAGATCAAGCTATTGGAGGAGCAGCGGGAATATTGGTTCAATTCCCTTTATATTTTGGAATAATGGGACTAATGAGCAATAGCGGCTTAATTTCTCAACTTAGCTTATACTTTAGCAGCATCTCTAATGCGGGGAGCTTCCCGATACTTAGTTTTTTCAGCGCTGGTTTAGTAAACATATTTGTTCCCAGTGGTGGCGGACAATGGGCAATTCAAGGAACCGTACTAATAGAAACGGCTCTGCGACTAGACATACCCTTGGGTAAAGCCGTTATGGCTCTTGCCTATGGCGACCAACTTACCAATATGTTACAACCTTTTTGGGCCTTACCCTTGCTTGCCATTACCAAATTAAAAGCGCGCGAAATCATACCTTACACCTTATTAATAATGCTGGTAGGAATTGTTATTTTTACCAGCAGCCTAGTGATATTTTAATGTCCATTTACGAATTAGATAAAGACTTCCTCTGGTTTCCTGAAGCTGACCTCTGGGATAAGAATGATGGCATTGTTGCTGTCGGCGGAGACCTTAATTATCGTCGTCTTCAAAAGGCTTATGAAAAAGGGATCTTTCCTTGGAATGATCCCAATAGTGAATTGCTTTGGTGGCACCCTTTAGAAAGAATGGTTCTGCGACCCAATGAAGTCAATGTCACGAAAAGCTCACGGAACCTCCTCAATCAAAATAAATTTGAAATTCGCTTTAATACCGCTTTTAAAGAAGTATTAATGATCTGCCAAAAAATAAATCGTCCAGATCAGCATGGCACTTGGATTACTGACGATCATATTAATGCGTTTTTAAAACTGCACGAATTAGGTGAAGCCTATAGTGTGGAAGCTTGGCGAGACAATAAACTCGTTGGCGGACTTTATGGGATTGTTGTTGGTTCCTGTTTTATGGGAGAATCGATGTTTTCCTTAGAGAGTAATGCTGGGAAAATGGCCTTTATTGGCTTATGCCGGAGGCTGGAAAAATGGGGCTTTCGAATAATTGATTGTCAAATCTACAATAAGTACCTCGCGAGCTTAGGAGCTTACTCTATCCCCAGAATACGCTTTGTAGAAGAACTAGAATTAGCCCGTTACGAGAACCATGACTTAGAAGAAGTGTTCTCTAATTAATCTTAAAGAAATGAATACTAAATGGTTTTCGCTAATTGTACTTGTTCTTATTAGCATTTATGCTTCTGCGCAGGCACCCGAGGAGCTCCTAAGCTTTAATGACAATCGCTTAGAGTATAACCAGCATGGTATGTTGATTCTAGGATCCTGGGCCTTGGGAAACATGGCCGTTTCTAGTTTTAAACTCTCTGCCAGTAGCCCAGAAACGCAAGCCTACCACCAAATGAATATAGGCTGGAATGCAGTAAACCTTGTAATAGCAGGTTTTGGATACTATAGTAGCATCCATGCTTCCTCAGACTTAAGCTTAGCGGAAACGATATTGGAGCAAAATAGCATCTCTAAAATTCTGCTTTTTAATTCCGCCTTGGATATTGGATATATGATCGGTGGTGCCTACCTAATGGAACGGTCTAAGACCAGTGATCAAGAAAATAGATTAAAAGGATTTGGGAAAGCGGTTATTGTCAATGGTGCCTTTTTACTGGTCTTCGACAGCATAATGTATTACCTCCATGCTAGCCATGAAAGTAGTGTATTGGTTCCAATTCTAGAGGGCATTCATTTAGGCCCCCAAAGTGTCGGTTTTAGCTGGCAGTTTTAGTTTTCCCTAACATCAAGTGCATCTCTTAAGGCATTTCCAATAAGCATAAAAGCCAGTACTAAAAGCATAATCGCTATACCCGGAATAATTGCCAAATGCGCTTTCCCCATAATAAGGTAAGAGTAGTGATCTTTAATCATCGTTCCCCAAGTGGGAGTTGGCGGCTGAGCACCTATCCCTAAAAAGCTCAAGCCACTTTCGATAAGAATAGCGGAAGCAAAATTAGCCGCTGAAATCACAATAAGTGGCGCCATAATATTGGGCAGAATATGCTTAATAATTATATACAAATCACTAAAGCCCAGCACTTTTGCCGCTTGAATATATTCTTTCTGCTTGATGCTTAAAACCTGACCGCGCACGACGCGAGCTACCTCAACCCACATGGTAAAACCAATAGCAATAAAAACCTGCCAAAAACCTTTTCCTAAGGCGAGTGTGATTGCTATTACCATTAATAAACCGGGAATTGACCAGATCACATTAATAAACCACATTATAAATTTATCTGGCCACGAACCATAATAAGCGGCTAATGCGCCCAAAGGAATACCAATAATTAGCGATATAAATACGGCTAGTAAACCAACCATCAATGACACGCGTGAGCCCACAATTAAGCGGCTTAGCATATCGCGACCAAAACGATCTGTGCCAAACCAAAAGGTCCTTTTTGTTAAATACTGTTGAGATTTAATCTCGTCGAAACTGTAGAACTCACTTAAGTCAATTTCCCTCTCTGGTCCTTCAATTAGGGGATAAGCGCGATAGGTGAGTTTTTCTCTTTTCCGAGTAAAGCTACTGATGGGAACTAACTCCTCATTCTTTTCTTCACCAAAAAACCAGGCATCGAGGGGGGCTTGCCTTATTTCACTTTTAATGGGAATCACCAGAAACTGAACCTTAAATCCGGGATTTTTATTGGCTATGCTTAAGTTCATTGCATT
>JBNMPT010000021.1:0-17728 GCA_051277025.1 Roseivirga sp.
TTCCCGTTCCAGTCCCTAAGTTGAAGACCTCGTAATTGGAAAGATTCTTAGACCCTAACAGTCGCTCCACCGCAATAACGTGTGCTTTGGCTACATCCACCACGTGAATATAGTCGCGCTCATTGGTACCATCTCTAGTTTCGTAGTCGTTACCAAATACCGATAATTGCGGGCGCACGCCCGCAGCGGTTTGTGTAACAAAAGGGACTAAGTTTAAAGGTACGCCTAAGGGTGATTCACCGATTTCTGCCGAAGGATGCGCTCCCACTGGGTTAAAATAGCGCAAAGAGATAGCATTAAAGTTATGCGCATTAATGGCATCTTTAATTACCTCTTCTCCAATTTGCTTAGTATTTCCGTAAGGAGACATTGCTGGTTTAACGGGGCTATGTTCTGTTATTGGCAGTTCATCAGCTTGACCATAAACCGTGCAGCTACTGCTGAAAATAAAATTATTGAGACTTAGGTTACACATCTCTTGCAGGATATAAACCAGCGAACCGATATTATTTTCATAATATTCCAAAGGCTTCGCAACTGACTCACCGACTGCCTTATAAGCGGCAAAGTGAATAATACCCCCTAGATCATTATGACTGCTAAAGAACTGTTGAACCTCCGTTTTACTCTTAAGATCTATGCGATAAAAACTCGGACGAGTGCCGGTAATACGTTCGATTCCGTCGAGCACCACCGCACTAGAGTTACTTAAATCATCAACAATTACTGCTTCGTGGCCAGCATTTATCAGCTCTACCACAGTGTGCGAACCAATAAAACCTAAACCGCCCGTTACTAGAATTTTAGCCATTCGAATTATTTTTGTCTTGCATAATCTTTAAAGTCTTTATGCTCCTTCTTGTAGAGCTCGTCTTCTGGCAAGGACTTAAAGTATTCATAGGTTATTTTCAAACCTTCCTCACGACTAACTTTAGGCTCCCAGCCTAATATTTCTCTAGCCTTGGTAATATTGGGTTGTCTTTGTGTAGGATCATCTTTAGGCAGGTCTTTATAAATCACCTTTTGATCGGTACCGGTAAGTTTGATGATTTCCTCAGCAAACTGGCTGATGGTAATTTCATCTGGGTTTCCAATATTTACTGGCTCAGCGTAATCGCTCATCAATAAACGGTAGATTCCTTCTACCAAATCGTCTACATAGCAGAAAGATCGTGTTTGTGATCCATCTCCAAATACGGTTAAGTCTTCACCTCTTAAAGCTTGTCCAATAAAGGCTGGTAATACTCTACCGTCATTTAGGCGCATACGAGGGCCATAGGTGTTAAATATTCTCACAATACGCGTTTCCAGTCCATGGTAAGTATGGTAGGCCATCGTCATCGCCTCTTGGAAACGTTTAGCTTCATCGTACACTCCTCGTGGACCAACTGGGTTTACATGTCCCCAATACTCCTCCGTTTGCGGGTGCACTTGCGGGTCGCCATATACCTCAGAGGTAGAAGCAATAATTAGCCGTGCATTCTTGGCCATCGCCAAACCAAGACAGTTATGAATTCCAAGAGAGCCAACCTTTAAGGTTTGAATGGGAATTTTTAGATAATCGATAGGGCTGGCGGGCGAAGCAAAGTGCATGATATAGTCAATCTCACCTGGCACATGAATAAAACTTGAAACATCGTTGTGAAAGAATTCAAATTCTTTTAATCCAAAAAGATGCTCAATATTCTTGAGATCGCCAGTTATTAAATTGTCCATCCCAACTACACGAAATCCCTCCTTAATAAAGCGATCGCAAAGGTGAGAACCTAAAAACCCTGCCGCACCCGTTATTAATACTCTTTTCATTTTTTTTATTTAAGATTGAACTCCAATACAGTAATACTCAAAACCAAGATCTGCCATGCGCTGAATATCGAATATATTTCTACCATCAAAGACGATGGGATTGATTAAAAAGGTTTTAATCTCCTCGAAATCAGGCACTCTGAATTCACTCCATTCTGTTACTACTAAAAGAGCATCTGCCCCCTTAACCGCCTCATATTCTGTTTCAGCGTATTCAATCTTATCACCGATCATGTGCTTAGCCTCCGGCATGGCCACAGGGTCATAAGCACAAACAGTTCCACCTGCTTCAATAATTTTGTCAATAATCACCAGTGAAGGCGCCTCACGCATATCATCTGTGTTGGGCTTAAAAGACAATCCCCACATGGCGAATCTTTTCCCTTTAATATCACCATTAAAGCGCTTCATTACTTTTTTAAAGAGCACCGATTTTTGATCATGATTAACATCTTCCACCGCCTGTAGGATGCGCATTTCGTGGCCATTTTCACGTGCTGTGCGCACGAGGGCTTTCACATCTTTGGGGAAGCAACTTCCGCCGTATCCAATACCGGGGTAAATAAATCGATTACCAATTCGAGGATCAGAACCAATACCTTTCCGCACAAGATTTACATCGGCACCCATTATTTCGCAGAGATTAGCAATATCGTTCATAAAGCTAATCTTAGTCGCCAACATTGCATTGGCTGCATATTTCGTCATCTCCGCCGAAGGCACATCCATAAAAATTACGGGATGACCGTTTAAGGTAAAGGGATGGTAAATCTTCTCTATTACTTTTCGTGCATTGTTAGATTCTATTCCTACCACGATGCGATCGGGTTTCATAAAATCGTTAACCGCTGCACCTTCTTTTAAAAACTCTGGATTGGAAGCTACGTCAAACTCCAAATTAACACCCCGACGATCGAGAGCATCCTGAATTTCCTTTTTCACCTTAGCCGCGGTTCCAACTGGAACAGTGGATTTAGTGATCACTACTCCGTAACTATTCATACTCTCACCTATTTCGCGAGCCACGGCCAATACATACTGCAAATCAGCACTCCCATCTTCTCCCGGAGGAGTACCTACGGCAATAAATGCTGCTTCAGCGTCTTTAATAGCTACTGCTAGGTTGGTACTAAACTGCAAACGACCTTTGTCGTAGTTGCGTTGCGTTAGTTTATCCAAACCTGGCTCATAGATAGGTAATATACCTTTCTTGAGATTATCGATCTTCTTCTGATCTACATCCACGCAGGTTACATCCATGCCTACTTCAGCTAGGCAAGTTCCTGTAACAAGGCCCACATAGCCTGTACCGATAATAACTACTTTCATTTTCAGTTGTTTTTAATAAAATCCGCCACGGCTGTGGTAATTTTGGTTAATTGTTCATGGCTTAGTTCGGTATGCATAGGAAGCGAAAAAACGCTTTTCACCAATGCCTCCGTAACAGGAAAGCTACCATCATTATAGCGATCATCACGATATGCCTTTTGCATATGTAATGCCACAGGGTAATATATCATACAGGGTATTTCTTGGCTCTGAAGATAGGAAACTAATGCGTCTCGGTCAAGACCACCAGATAACTGCAAGGTATATTGATGAAAAACATGGGTAGATTGTTTATCTCTTACGGGAGTTTTAATCCCTGGCAACCCTGCAAAAGCACTATCATAAAAATCGGCTGCTGCACGTCGTGAATCGCAATAAGAATCTAACAGTGGCAACTTGCAACGCAAAATTGCTGCCTGAATTGAATCCAGACGTGAATTCACCCCGACACGATCGTGGTAATAACGTACCGACTGACCATGATTAGAGATCATTCTTAGCTCAGAGGCAAGATGATCATCATTCGTAAAAATTGCTCCTCCATCTCCATAGCAACCTAAATTTTTGCTTGGGAAAAAAGAAGTGGTTCCTATATCTCCCATGGCTCCCGCCATTCTAGTTTCTCCGTTTTTGGAAGTGTAAGAGGCACCAATTGCTTGCGCAGTGTCCTCAACCACAAATAATTTATGCTCTTTAGCAATTTCTAAGATTGCGTCCATATCGGCACACTGTCCAAATAAATGCACGGGCACTATCGCTTTAGTCTTAGCGGTTATTGCCGCTCGTACTTGCTCCGGATCTAATCCGAAAGTGTCCGTATTTACATCTACTAGAACTGGTTTTAAGCCCAGAAGAGCAATTACTTCTGCCGTTGCTACATAGGTAAAGGTAGCCGTTATCACCTCATCACCAGGCTTTAAACCTAGGGCCATCATGGCAATTTGCAAAGCATCCGTGCCGTTGGCACAGGGAATAACATGTTTTACATTTAAATATTTTTCCAGCTCATTCTGAAATGATTTAACTTCCGGACCGTTAATGTAAGCGGAAGACTCCACTACATCAAGGATAGCTTTATCAACTCGAGCTTTGATCTTACCGTACTGGCTGAGCAGGTCAACCATTTGAATTTTAGGCATAAAATTATTTATCTTTCACAAAGATAAATAGCATTAACAGAAAGCCTCTTACTTTTGCAACAATTATGAAAATAAAATTAGTTTACTTATTCATTGCTACCTTAATTTATCTAGGCCCATCTGCGCAAGCGCAAACCGGCGTAGAGAGCAAAAGAGCATGGTTAATTGGCGTGGGTTTGTCAAGTAATATCCCTCAAGGACCATGGACAGATAGTTTTAGAGAAAACTTTAGTCTCAGCACTTCCGTGGGTAGAAAATTTGCAAATAACTTTATAATTACTGCCGAATGGAACTACCTTTTTGGAGGCGAAGTAGATAATCGAGCTGAAATTCTAGATAACATTGTCACTTCCAACGGTGAATTATTAAACGGTAATGGTAGCTACGCACAAATAAATATTAATCAAAGAGGTTCCTACTTTTATTTACAAGTTGAAAAAATATTATTTAGTCCTAAAAACAACCAAAATTCTGGATGGGTGCTTGGCGCAGGAGCAGGACACGCTTGGCATTGGCTTAACATTGATAATGTTGGCAATGATTCTCCGCAGTTAATAAATGATTACACTGCTGGTTACGACGGTATGAGTAGGGGATTTCTTGCAACACAAAGTATTGGATACATGTACCTATCCACTAACAAATTAATTAATTTCAGATTATCCTTTGAAGTAACCGAAATCTGGTCGCAAAATCTACGCAAGTATTATTACCCAACCGGCACTATTGGTAATGAAGTAAACCTAAATCTGCTTTATAGCTTCAAACTAAAGTGGTACTTACCCATTTATTTAGGAGGCAAAACAGAGGAATATTACTACAATTAAATTGCACATAATTTACAATATCAGTATTCTCCTTTATGGCTTTTTCATACGAATAGCCGCATTATTTTCTGGTAAGGCCCGTGATTTTATTTCTGGGAGAAGGAATTGGAAGAAAAAGTATCGCGCAATTCAAAACGATCCACTACCAAAGATTTGGCTGCACGCCGCTAGTTTAGGCGAAATGGAGCAGGGCGTCCCCATTTTGAAAAAATTAAGAGAAGCCCTACCCAATCACCAAGTAATAATCAGTTTCTTTTCACCCAGCGGATATCTCAATTTCAAGCAAAGGGAACTGGCTGAATATGTCATCTATTTGCCATTAGATCTGCCTCAAAATGCAAAACGATTCGTAGATTTAATTAAGCCGGAGTTGGCCATATTTATCAAATATGAGATCTGGCCTAATTATTTTAAAGCACTAGAAAAAAAGCAGATACCGACTATTCTTGCACCAGCAGTATTTCGTCCCAAGCAAATTTATTTCCGCCCTTATGTTTCCTCTTTCTTCATCCCTATCCTTAAAGGGATTAGTCGAATTTTAGTGCAAAATGAAGAATCTCAGAAGCTCTTATTACAGCATGGGATTGACCAAGTAGAAGTTTGTGGTGATAGCCGTTTTGATCAAGCCATAGCCAATAGTCAAGAACATTATGACGGCCAAAAAATTCAGGAATTCATTGGTAATCAACCTTGCTTAGTGGTAGGTAGCTCTTGGGCTGCAGAAGAAAGGTTTCTAGAAAAAATAATCCCTGCCTTTCCGGCCTTAAAAGTGATTCTCGCTCCTCATGACGTTAGTGCCCATAATATAAGACGGGTTGAAAATAATCTTCAACAATTTGGATTAAGCAAGTTTAGTGACAGCGAATGGCAGTCGCAAAATTCGATTTTACTAATCGATAATATTGGCCATTTGAAAAAGCTCTACCGCTTTGCGCATATTGCCCTAATTGGCGGAGGCTACGGAGCGGGACTGCATAGCACGGTGGAAGCCATTGTCTACGGAATACCCGTATCCTTTGGCCCTAAACATCATAAATTTATAGAAGTAGCCGAATACCTAAAATACGATATCGGTTTTGAACTTCGCCATGCAAATGACTTGAACTCCATCTTGCGTAAGCTTGAAGATCCGAATTTCCGAATTGTGCTAGGCACTAAAATTGACCACTATTTAAGGACTAAAACTGGCGCAGCCGAAAAGATTAGCGCCGAAGCAATAAGACTTTTACAAGCAAGAAATGATTGAAGCGGCTAAAAAATCGTTGCGTAAAGAAATGAAAGAGAAGAGAGAATCTCTGCCAGAAGCGACAAAAAAGAGCCATTTAGTAAACCTTGAGAAGCAAGCTATAAATCTAATTGAAAAGCTTGCCGCGAGGACTATTCATATTTACATCAGCTTAAAGGATGAAATTAATACCCAAGGAATAATTGAATATTGTTGGCAGAAAGGTATCAAAGTAATCGTGCCAGAAACCTTAAGCGCAGGGAATTTACGACACTTAGAATATGGACAAAAAGACGAATTGACTAAGGGCGTTTTTAACTGTCAATGGCCAAGAAACGGCAGAGAATATCAAGGTAAATTCGATCTTATTATTTGTCCAGGTCTTGCCTTTACAGCGCGAGGCGAAAGACTAGGATATGGAAGTGGCTATTACGACCGATTCTTGAACCAACACCCTGCATCGCAAAAGGTCGCTTTAGCTTATCCTTTCCAAATGAAAGAATCTATACCGCAAGACAAACACGATTGCCGGTTACATAGAGTTTTAGTGCGTGAAAATTAATTGAATATGAGATTAAAACTGAAGTGGAAATTGCACTTTTGTAGATGATACCAGCCTAATTAGAACTTTTATGTATAACTTCGAAATAATCGATATCTAGCAAATTAACTAATATGCATGAAAGATCACGATAATTATCGTAACAAATTGATTAAAAACAACTTAAGCCCGTAGCGCTCTACTAATAAATATCAGCAAACTCTTACTTCGTTAGCTTTTAACACACTACCTCCAAAGCTTAATAAAAGTATGGGATTAATATTTAGTAATATCCGTGTTTGGATCACCATTCTCAGTTTCCTCAGTTGTATTTCGGGATCGGCACAGTCCCCTTGTGCTCCGCAAATTAATCTCGGTAGCAATATAAATTTCTGCGCTGGCAATTCCATTAGCCTAAATGCTTCCAGCTCCAGCACAAATACAAGCTATCTTTGGAGCACAGGCGCTACCACGTCTAGCATTTCGGTCAGCTCTACCGGTAGCTATTGGGTTGTCGCAACCAATTCATGCGGCTCAGATTCAGATACAATTGATATACTAACGTCAAGCCCATTGATTTTAAATCTTGGCCCTGACCAAACCCTCTGTACGGGAAATACTTTGAGTTTATCTACTGCTTTTCAAACTGGCACAAGTTATACATGGAGCACCGGATCAAGTTCAAACATGATTAATGTAAATAGTGCCGGTACTTATTGGTTAAGAGCTAGTAATGCCTGCGGTATATATACAGATACGATAGTGATTGATTATGAAAATCCTGTTAACATCAACTTAGGCCCAAACAGAATTATCTGCCTAGGTACCAATATTAAC
Source organism: Roseivirga sp. (assembly GCA_051277025.1). Classification (GTDB taxonomy): domain Bacteria; phylum Bacteroidota; class Bacteroidia; order Flavobacteriales; family Schleiferiaceae; genus Croceimicrobium. Next base: position 7,705 of record JBNMPT010000021.1, read on the forward strand.
CTCAACTCAGGAACGGCAAACGGGACTAGACTTTGGAGTAACGGGAGCACCGGAACAAGCATTAGCATAAGTAGCAGCGGCACTTACTGGGTAGAAGTAACAAATGCTTGTGGCCTTTTTAGGGATACCGTTTCCCTTAATTTTGTTTCTAATAATCAAATTTTTAATTCGGATACACTTAGTTTATGCCCTGGCACTAGTTTAAGTTTAACTAGCAATTTAACGGGGTCCTATCTTTGGAGTACGGGAGCCAATAGTAATAGTATTTCGGTTAATAGCCCCGGACTCTATTGGTTAGAAATTACTGATAGCTGTGTCGTTCGTGATAGCATTTATATAAAGGGTGTTCCTATTCCCGCGCCCAGTTTAGGTGCGGACACCGTGCTTTGTAGCGGACAAAGCCTAAACTTAAACGACACTAGTTCAGGCTTTAGCCGATTGTGGAGTGATGGCACATCCGGCGCAAGCCTAAACATCACCAGCGGCGGTACCTTCTGGCTAAGACTAGATAATGGCTGTCAATTTTATTATGATACAATAAATATAAACTTCACTCCTCGCTTTACAAACCCTCTAGCCGATACTAGTTATATATGCGCCGGCAATGCAATTAATTTTAACGCAGCGAACGCTATTGCAGGCACCAATTACCTATGGAGCAATGGCATAATTAGTCCAAGCGCTACTTACAATAGCGCTGGTAATCACTGGTTAATTTTAAGTAATAGTTGCTTTACCGATACCTTCCCTTTTGTTATCGTAGCCGACTCCATCTTAAATATCAGTTTGGGAAGCTCGAATGTAACAACCTGCGCCAGTTCTCATAACCTGCAGTTACAAGGAACCACTTTAAATGACAGTATCCTTTGGTCAACAGGACAAAACCAATTGCTAAGTGTTAGTGTAAATACAAGCGGTAAATATTGGGTAAGAGTAACTAATAAATGTGGCACCTATAGCGATACTTTAGACTTAGCGTTTATTTCTAGCCCACCAGGGATTTTAATAGACAGCCTTTATTTATGTTCTGTAGATGGATCTTCAGTGACAGCAGAGGCTGAATTTCAGCCCTTCACTCAGTGGCAGTGGAGTAATGGCGCCAACACGCAAAGCACCATCTTAAACAGTATTGGTTATCACAGTGTAATGGCCTTTAACGCCTGCGATACTATTTCCGATTCGGTTTATGTAAAAAGCGTCTCTGCTTTAAATTTCTCATTAGGTCCCGACACCACCCTTTGCCCTGGACAAAGAATCAGGATTAATTTCTCCAGCCTGGGCGCCGACAGTGCCGTTTGGGAAAATGGATCAAGGAATACCATTCGAAATTTGAACACGACCGGAACTTACCATCTCAGCCTATTTGGCCCCTGCGGTGTAGAGCGGGATACCATTCAAATTATTGTCATTCCAGCATTAAGCTCAGTTTTAACTAATCAAGAAATTTGCCTAGGCGATAGTGTATTTTTAGACGCCTCGCAAAGCGCAGCCCAACAATACCTGTGGAATACAGGTGATACTAATTCTGGTATTTGGGTGAAAAACACCAATGTCTACTCCGTAAGTATTCGAAACTTCTGCGAAACCCTAGTCGACTCAGCTAATGTTTTAGTAGCTCAGCCCATTGTTTTTAGTCTTGGAGCGGATACCACTATTTGCGAAGATGATGCAAAGAACATTGACCTTTCCAACCTAAATGCTGATGCCATTTTGTGGTCTGATGGATCTACCGCATTAAATCGCAGTTTTACTAATTCTGGTACTTATAGCGCCACTCTTAGCAACGCCTGTGGAAGCTTTACTGACACCATTACTATAGCGCAAAGCTTGAATCCTATCCCTGTACTAAACGACACTACCATTTGCAGTGGCACTACCATTTCACTAGATGCAAGTCAAATACAGCCTTGTACTTACTTATGGTCGAACGGATCAACGGCAAGTGCAATAAATGTAAATAGCGCCGCTACTTATTGGGTTAGTATCCGTAATACTTGCGATACAATTGTCGACTCGGTGAGCGTTAGCGTAGTGCAGAATATCAATTTTAGCTTAGGAGCGGATACCGCTTTTTGCCTAGGGGGTCTTAAGTCGGTTAACTTAAGTTTAATTGAAGCAGATAGTATTAGCTGGTCCGATGGCTCCACTTTAGTGAGCAGAGATCTCTTCAGTACTGGTCAATATATTGTGCGTTTATTTAACGCTTGTGGGGTCTTTTCCGATACCATCAATATTCAGGTCACCTCTCTTCCTGTTCCTCGCCTAAGTGATACCTCAATATGCACGGGTAGTATCGTAAACCTCAATGCCGTTCAAAGTCAGGCAACCAGCTATCTTTGGTCAAATGGATCGACGGCAAGTGCAATAAACGTAACCAATGGAGGCACATACTGGGTGAGTATTCGCAATAGCTGCGACACTTTAATAGACAGTGTTAACCTCATTGAGGATCTTTCTTTACAAGCCTTTAACCTCGGCAACGACACCATTTATTGCGCAGGAACTCTTATCCTCGATGCTGGAAATCAATCTAATGTAAACTACCTCTGGCAAGACGGAAGCACAGGGCGATATCTTAGCGTTTCTGGCACAGGCACTTATCACGTTAAAGTTGAAAACTCTTGTGGAATACTACGCGACACTATTAACGTTTTAGTAACTGGCCCGCCCCAAGTTACATTAGGCAATTTTGTACAATACTGCAACAATAACACTCTTACCTTAAGTGCGCAAAACCAGGGAAGCTCCTACTTATGGAGTACTGGCGACACCACTCAAACTATCATCATAAATAGCCCTGGCCCCTATTGGGTCGAGGTTACAAACCTCTGTGGTATTGATAGTGATACCATCATTGCGCAAGTAGAATTGCAACCACAAGTACCTTTCTTACAAAATGATACAATCATCTGTTTAGGAGATACCATTGAACTCAGCACTGGCTATTCTAATTTGGCATCGCTTTGGAATAATGGTAGTCGGGATTTCCGTTTGGAAGTAGATCAAGCAGGTACCTATTCGGCAATAATCAGTAACTCATGTGGGAATTTCTTTGACACCGTCAATGTCAGTGTTTGGAGTAAGCCTGAACCGTTCGATCTTGGAGCGGACACTAATTTATGTGCCAACACCAGCATTATAAATATTGGCACTGCTGTAAATGCGGTCTCCTACCTTTGGAATACCGGCTCTGTCAGCGATAGTATTACCGTTAGTCAGCCTGGTACTTATATTTTAACTACTACCGATTTCTGCGGCTATACTTTTAGCGACACCATTATCATCGCAACCCATTTCCCTTTAACTATCGACTTTGGCCCAGATCTAACCATATGTACTGATGATAGTATTGTCCTCGATGCAGGGGTAACTAAGCATGATGTTTTATGGAACGATGGGTTTATTGGTTCAGTCCGCAGCATTTCTGTGCCTGGCTTGTACATTGCTAATAGCACTAATTCCTGCGGTCGCTATACCGATACCATCGAGATCTTCCTGAAGCCAGTTCCTGATTTTTCAGATAAAAGCTTTCTGTTTTGTACCGACGACTCGCTGCTAGTTAAAATCTCAGAAATTCTCGACACCAGCAGCTTTGACTATAGCGATTACAGTATTTATTGGCAAGATGGTGGCGAACAAAACGAGAGATATTTATACGAGGATGGAGATTTTACTTTGATCTTCGAAGATCAGTGCAAAGCCTACCCGCTAAATTTTCGGCTCGAAACAAAATTATGCTTCTGTCCTCTCTTTATTCCTTCTGCTTTTAGCCCCAACAGCGACGGGAAAAACGAAGCCTTCGGCGCGGTTGGCGACTGTGAACCAATTAGCTTTAATATCCAAATCTTTAACCGCTGGGGAGAAACAACTTTCCGGTCCTCTGAAATGGATATTCATTGGGACGGCAGTATTAATGGCAAGCCAGCACCTCAAGGCGCCTATTTATATCGTATCGTTTACGAATGGTCTTACCTCAAACGCAAGTTTAGGGAAGAACAAACTGGTACGGTAAGTTTACTGCGCTAAATATAGTTGACTCTGGAAATTGGCTCTTACACAATTGACGATTTTATTAGCCTGCGACTTCACCTTGACCCTACGTTTTTAAAGAGCCATAGGTAATACGGATATTATAAAGCACACCCTGCGTAATGATTTCATGCCCTTCCCAACAAAAAGTATTAACAATTACAAATAAGTAATTGCCCTCCAGCCATCGCTGAACTTTATCTTTGTGTCCGAAACTCCGCGACCAGTTGTCATCGGCAATCGCTCTACCTTTTCCTCCCCCTGCTATTTTTAAGAAATCTAGCCCTGCACGCACCACTGTAGAATGTAAATTCAATGAATCATCTCGGATTTTTATCGAATCGCTCAGATAGATTCAATAAAAGCCTATTGAACCTACCTCTTACCAAAAAACTTTAGTTTCGCTCATGGCCAGAAGCTATCAGCAAAGCTCTCGGAATAAGGCAGGTTTTCTCTAGCAAATACTTACGCTGATAAAATCCCCGCTCCTCGCAGCGTGAGTCCCAAAAAAATAATGTCTTGAGTTTTAGTCCTTCTTCTCCTAGTGGTTTTGTCAGTTTTCTTGCAAATATCATGAAGCACGATTAATTTAATGCCGCGGAATCTATATTCATACCTAGTTAAAAGCTAGCATTGTGAGACTACTGTATTAGATCGAAGCGCGGCGCGGACATTACCTTGTTCATGACCCACCCTCTATTGGGAAACGGTATGCCTTTTAGCCAAGAAAACTTCGAAATCAACCTAAACAACTCAGCCTTAGTACTTAAATAGTCATACTAAAACAAACTGATTTTACAACAAATACCATTTTGACTGGTATTATTTGTTAGATTTGGGATTATGAGAAATCTTGTTCTATTATCCATGTTATTCTGCGTCAATTTATCCTTCGCACAAAACAAAACCTTCACTCTTGCTAGCTACAACTCACTGCGTTATAGCCCTACCAATATTGACGATAGACACCCTTCCTTAAGAACTATAATGAGCCAATTACAGCCTGACATCTTATGTCTTCAGGAGCTTTCTGGCCTTGCTTCCTCACAAATGTACCTCGACAGTGTTTTAAATATTGATAGTGCCACCTATTCCATGGCCACCTTTGTAGATGGCAATAGAATGGATAATGCGTTGTTTTACAAGACCACTAAATTCTCTTTTCTTTCTAGCAATAATTACCCTACTCAATTGCGTGATATCTTTCACTTTCAGTTAATACCAAATCAGTCTTCCGACACTCTACATGTTTTTGGGGTGCATTTAAAAGCAAGCGCTGGCAGTAGTGATAAGCAAAGGCGAAAAGATGAAGTCGACGTAATAAGACAAGTAACAGATCTCTTTAATGCCAACCAATATTTTCTCGTTTGTGGAGATTTCAATATCTATTCAGCCAATGAACCTGCCTATATCAGACTACTAGAAAACCATGTAAATGATGATGGACACTTTCTAGACCAATTAAACCTAAGTGGCACTTGGAACAATGCAAACTACGCGCAGCACCATACTCAATCGCCCCGAACAACTTCATTTAACGGCGGAGCCTCAGGAGGAATGGATGACCGCTTTGATATGATTTTAATGTCGGAAGCATTAATCGATAGCAATGGTCTTCATTACGTGCAAGGGTCTATGTATCCATTTGGCAATGATGGATTGAGGTATAACCAAGCTATTAACGGTTTGCCAACCAACTCTGCCGTTGGACAAGTGATGGCCGATGCGCTACATGAGGCGTCAGACCATCTTCCTATTGTTGCTGAATTTGAGTATTACGTTTCCGGAGTTTCTCAGCCTGAAATTAAAGAACACCGCATTGCAATAGCCAATACTCCGCTAGGTGTGACTATTTTAAATCCTGAGAATAGGAATATACAAATCGAAATCTATCTTTTAGACGGAAGAAAATTTTCCAGCACCCTCTCCTCCCAGACAATCAATCTTGAAACGCCCAGAAATCAAATGCATTTCGTATCAATCTTTGACCTGAGCACTGGTTCGCATATCGGAAAGCTTATTACCACTAAGAGCAACTAGAATTCTGCCTTGACCTGACAAGGGGAAGCCTTTAGGTCCGCGAGTAATACAGATAGAATCAGTTACTGTAGGCTTTCCATTTTTAATGATAGAACTTGTAATGAGATGACCAGAAAGAGTAACAAGGTAAGAACCACATGACATCTGTTCCAAAAAAATAATGAAAGCAGTTTTTTCGGTCACATCTCCTTTACAAGTTTGCCTGAAGTTCCGAAATGAATATTAAGAGGCAACAATATGACCGGTAAAATACTCACCCCTCGAAACACATCAATACCCATATTTCGTTTTGTATTCTTTCGCTCAATTTCAAAAGCTAGTTCTATTGTTTCCATTTCTGTTTCTCTTTCTAACTTTAGTCAGTAGCAACCTTTCATTTTTAAATAGTCTTACGCTTTGTTCAGGAGAGACCCTTGAAGTACTAAATAGTTTTCATCAAAATCAATCTCAATTTAATGCCCCTCAAATAAATTTAGTCCAAACTTACCCTCCGTTGTTGGGCCGCAGTTTTTGGCTTCCCAGACCGCAACACTGTCCCGATTTAGTTTTCCTATTTCTAAAGTATTGTTTTTACTATATCTTGAATTAGCTCTTCCTCCCCAACTGCCAATATCAATTTATTCATCCCAATGAATACTCTTCATTTTTTCCGTAGCCTTTGTCCTTACGGTTATTGCACTGGCTGCAGTGTAAAGCATCGAGTGCTACCCCTAACACTGTCTTTATCAGTTTCAATTAGTTCGTACCAAATATTCACTTCATTTGATTCGATAATATTGCTATCAACGATTTCTAAATTTTGTAAAGGTTCGTTTGAAACTTGATACGCAATTTTGTCAAAGAGTTTCATTCTTTTATAATCCAAGACATAATTTGCTTGCCTGCAACTAATTAAAGTAAGTAGCAATATCAGAGTTGCTATTATTTTAATCATCTAAATCTATTCAATTATTCCCACCTTGAAAATATATTTAGTACGGTTTTAAAAAAGATTAACCCTCAATTATGAACATAGTCTAAAGCTCATATTTTGTTTTAAAATTACCCTTGTTTTAAAGACCAATTTTGACTTTTGCCGGGCCTGCTATGAAATAGTGAACTTTCAATTAAGCAAATGACTCCGTATTAAATATAATTTTTGTTATCGTCAGTTTTTAAAAGTCAGAATAAAGGAGAGGTAACCCCAATGGTTAGACCATGTGACCAGACGTTATTGTTCCAAAAATCTCTTGGTTTAAATACATGACTGGAAAATAGTTCTATAGAAAAGAAAAGCTTTGTAGTTAAGGCATATTCATAACCCAAAGTATAACGCATAACTCCCAAATTTTTTCTGCTAAGATCAATACTGATCTGATTGTTCTCAAGGTTAAATTCAGGATAACCATAAAAACGTACTCCTGATTGTATATATCCTGTAATATTGTGTTTTTTCAAAAGAACTCTGTAACCAATTCCACCAATTAAATCTGTAAAAGAAGTTTTTCCGGTAAAGCTGGTAGAGTCGTTAAGAGGGTAATTTAGAGTCATATTAGAATTAAAAAGATCAAAGTTGATTCTTAGAACAAGATTCGTTGTATCTCGATATTCTATACTTGTTTGAGTTATCAGTCCTCCGGATAAGTCTTGTGTTTTATTTAATGCGTAGCCCAGTTGAAACTGAGGCATAAAAGTTCGTTTTAGATCATTGTTAGATTGTTGTGTTCCCTGTCCGAATAAAGCTGTTTGAGTCAACAAAAGTGAGGCTAGTATTACGAATATCCTAAAATTCATATTATTTTAAATCATATTATTTATCAGATAATTACTTATCAAGTATATATATAACAAAAAATAGCAATACATTTTTCTGTTTTATATATGGGTATTTATCAATTTAAACTGTTTATACATGTCGTGGATTTATAACATACTTCATTTGGCATATGACACCAAAAACCATTTCTATGTCTCTTTATTCTACCACAATATTTTATCGACAACTTCATAACCAGATACTATGGCACTTTGTACAGACCCACGTATGATATAAAAACCTTTAATCTTATAATCGGTATTATAAGTTTCTCCAGCAAAATAAACTTTATTATCAAGAGAAGCATTTAGTTTTTTAGATGAAGTTTCAAAATCAGTTGTCCAAGTTCCTTGCGTGAATGTTTGCTGGCCCCAATCTTCATATATATGCGATCCTAGATAATTTTCTGACGCAAGCCCATCAAAATAACCATCTAACTCCTTAATAACAGCACTTATAATAGAGTCTGAGCTACCTAATGAATAATATTCTTCAGCTGAAATACCAGTAGACAATAAACCTAAAACATGATCTTCTGATCCCTTCCCATAGGCCACATCATAATATGTTTTTTCTCCACTACTTGTTTTACAAGTAATAACATCTGGATAAAATTGGTCAGAAAATTTCATAAACAACTTAAACCCGGGTAAAAATTCAACATCTTGTATAGCAGTATTTTTTTTTCCAGGTAAAGCAGGGATAAAAGTAATTGCATTCGATTTAAGTACACCAACAGAAACAGTTAATATTACTTTATCAGCTTCATATTTCATGCCATTTTCTGTTGTTACTATTACTTTATTTCCTGTATAATCTATCGTTTTAACTATAGAATTATAGATAACATTTTGCACTACATTTTTCGCGAAATTTTCATTAATAAAATCATACCATGTCGTACTTTTAAATTTATATTCTGTTATATAATCTGCATAGTAATCTACCATTTCTTCATGGGGAACTTGCGAAATAACATCTCCGACGACCTGCTTAACATTCATTGGCTGATATAAAATAGTTTGAACATTTGGTTCGTTTCCTGATTGATTTATTAAATAGTTTAGAATTGATTTATCTTCATGTATCCACTCAGCGCCTAAATCGATAGGGAAATCTGCAAAACTTTCGTTTTTCTGGATTCTACCACCAAATTTGTCCGTAGCTTCTAATATTTGATAGCTAATCCCTTTCTCTTCTAATTTATTTGCGGCAGCTAAACCAGAAGCTCCTGCACCTATAATAATTACATCTCCTTCAAATTTGATATTTTTATCTTTGTGCCAGCCCATAAGGGGCAAGGCAAGAACTAAAAATAATAGTGATCCAAGAGATGTTGTTTTTGCTGGTTTTTTCATTTGTATTTAGATAAAAACACAAAATTAATGGATTCGTATCAGAGTCTATTTGACATTTGTCACAAAGCAATTATTTAGATCTTATCCTGCTAAGCGTTTCTCTGCTTACTCCTAGATACAAAGCGATATCGGTAAGGGAGACTTTCTGTAATATTTCAGGAGTCGTTACAAGAAGAGTTTTATAGCGTTCTTCACTACTTGTAAACTGTATTTGATATAGTCGTTCTTCAATAAATAATGTATGTTCTATAATAAGATCATTTATCAAATGACTAATCGATAAATCAGTTTGTGTTAACTCTTTTATTTTTTCGATATTGAATTTTATCAATTTTGAATCTTCTAGTAATTCTATCGTTTCTTTAGATTGATTGCCTTGATAGGTTGTGATTGTTCCAATCGTTTCATTTTCGAATGCGAACCAGGTGCAAACGTCCCTTGATTCCTTTGAATAATAAGATTTGACACTTCCTTTTATGATTAGGTAAAAATAGTGATGTCTCTTTCCTTCAGAAATCAAAATTGTACCCTTGGCTGGTTCCAAATATGACGAATGTTTTACAAAGGCATTCAGAGACTCACTCTTTAGGCTAGGGAAGTGTAGTTTTAGTATTTCTTTAAGTTCTGAGTTAATCATTTTTTTGAATTGGCTACCACGGGAGACTTCGCAAAAACGCTCTTTTATTTTGATATTCAAAATTGACAAGACCTTATTAACCTGAGTTCGGCACTAAAGTATGTTTTTATAAAAAGCTGGTCGTGCTAATCTGATTTCCCCGGGGGCATAAAATGGCTAGAAAGC
>JBNMPT010000022.1:0-17459 GCA_051277025.1 Roseivirga sp.
CATTGGGAAGAAGGATTAAAGTCAAGCTTCACAAAGGCAGGCTTATCGCGCGCCTTGATTCTTCCAAGTATTGTATCCTGTGGGGTCGATATATCAGTCCCCTTTAAGGGGGTGATAATCTAAAATCAACTGAGATGAGGCGCCTCAACATCAATATTGGCATTACTTTAGCGGCAATGCCAGTCCGCAATGTAAAGCCCATCTGAATGACGATAAAAGCTATTTCGAGGTTTATAATGGCAGGCAGACTAAGTTTGAGCTTTTTAAAATCAGTGGTTATGGGCGGCTCAAAAGAAGGGACTGCTTATAAAGGGTAAAATGAAATTTTAAAGTTTCGTGGTGATCAGCAGAAAGGAATGAGCAGGAATAGCCACCTCTGAGACAATTGTCATTCCATTCATAATATCTTCATACTTCAAATCTTCCCTTAAAGGTGCCGTAGCTTGATAATTATGATCGGCTAAGTTTACATACACCAATAGTTCTGCTCTGTTTTTAACACGTTTGAAGGCGTAGACACGGTCGTTATGGGTGTTTATTCTTTCAAAGCTTCCTTGTTCGCTGCCATTTATTAAACAAGGGTGTAGCAGTTTTAAATGACTAATCTTAGTGTAAAAGTCAAATTGACGGGTATCGGTCCAATCAATTTGATCTTTCTCGAAAAAGGCTAAGGACTTATTTAAGCCTGCTTCTTGTCCACTGTAAATTAAGGGCATACTCTGCGGAAGCGTACTGGCTAAAACATGGAAATTATTAGCATTATGCCCCATGCGTTCACCCACGGTTCCGTTCCAACTGTTTTCATCGTGATTGGTAATAAAGAACATCCGATAGTCGTCTTTGCTGTAAGACGAATCTTGCCTCCCTAAATAGTGATCAATTTCGTGTACCGATTTATGGCCCTTGGCAATATCATTCATTAGGTGATGTAACTCCCAACCGTAGCTCATGTCAAATGACTTATTATGAAACTCAGGACCTTCGGCTTCGGCTAGCATAAACATCGGTTTAATGGCGTCGAGTCTAATACGCGCATTATCCCAAAAATCCATAGGAACCATCATCGCCATATCACAACGGAAGCCATCTATATCTGCTTCACGAACCCAGAAAATCATGTCCTCTTCCATGGCTTTACGCATGTCGTAGTTATTGAAGTTCAGGTCGGCAACATCGCTCCAATCTTCCACTGGTGCAATAATTTCACCAGCGTCATTTTGGGAGTACCAATCACGGTTTTGATCGATCCAAGTATGATCCCAAGAAGTGTGATTTGCTACCCAGTCGAGAATAACCTTCATATCTCTTTTATGGGCTTCAACAACAAGACTTTTAAAGTCTTCTAAGCTGCCGAATTCGGGATTTGTAGAAGCGTAATCGGCAATGGAATAATAACTACCAAGGCCGCCTTTGCGCTTTACTTTACCAATGGGTTGAATAGGCATAATCCAGAGGATTTTTACACCCATCTCTTGCAGTCGGTCTAAATGTTGACTGAAGGCATTAAAGGTTCCTTCGGGAGTATATTGTCTAATGTTTACTTCGTAAATGGTGGCCTGTTTACTCCAGGCAGGGGTATTTTTAGTCATAGATGATTGCGATTCTTCGATTCTATTTTTATTGGGGTTTTGCAGACTTATAGTCTTGGGAAAGTTATTTCAAGTATTTAAGCTTGCCACAAGATGCAGGGCAATTAGCTTTTGTATGACCAGCGAAATTAATAATTTGAATATAGCTGGAAACTAAGACCAGAGATAGGTTCAAGTCCAGAAAACTCACGGTTAGATTGGATGGTTTTGGTGCTTATTCTTTTTAAAGACGTTATTTCGAAAGGAAGGTTCACGGTGCTGGTTTTAGGGCTAGTATTTATAATGCTAATGATAGTTTTTCCTAAATAGTCTCTCTTAATAATTATCAGACTGCCGACGATGTGCATTTCACTGCTGCCATAGATTAAAGCTAATTCTGATGACCTAAGGCTGTTTAGCTCCTGTACCTTGGCAAAAAGCTCCTTTTCATTTTTATCCCAATTATCAAAGTACATCATCCGGCGGTTATCTGGGTCATTAGCGCCAGGTAAACCAATTTCATCGCCATAGAAGGTGCAAGGAATGCCGGGAATACTATTGTTGAAAGCATGTAAGAGGGCCAGCCGCTGATAGGCTTGTTTTTTTGCTTTAGGAATTTCCCTATTCCAGCCGGCAAGCTTCGAATCTTCATCAAATTTTACGTCGCCGTTGGCATAACTAATGAAGCGTGCACGATCCTGATTTCCGGTAATGTTTCCCATTAAATGGTGATTCCCATAGGTGGCGAGCCCTGCATCGAAAACATCTTTAAGATGCTGTAAGTTAGAGCTAGTAGTAAAAGCGGTTAGCGCGGCATCGTATAAATTGACATCAAATTGGGCGTCGAGCATCCCCGTAGAGATATGGGTGTTTAATAAACTGGGGCTGCCATAGGTGTTTCCAATTTGATAGAAAGGCTTATTGCGTGAGCGACGAATTTTTTTGGTAAGTGTACGCCAGTATAACTCGTCAATTGGCTCGGGAGCATTATAACGAAAACCGTCTATGTCGTAGTTTTTTATCCAGAATAAGGCGGAGTCAGTCATGGGGTCTACAACTTCTTTCCTGAGTAAATTTAAGACGGGGAGGTGTTCATCCCCTTTTTGAGTATTTTTTGTTCCGCCGGAAAGAGAAATATCGGTAAACCAGTCTTTATTGTTTTGGTAGATAGGATGATTAATATGCACAGCATTGGCAACATAACCGAGGACAAGGTTCATATCATCGGCATGGGCATCACTAATAATTTGTTTAAAATCTTGGCTCTTACCGAAACGATAATCGATGCGGATATTGCTAATTGGCCAGTAGCCATGATAGCCTGAGAATTTTGTTTTTACCTGACCTTTATTCCAAAAATCCCAGGAATCGACTGGGTTTTGACTAATTGGTGAAAGCCCGATACCATTCACGCCTAAACTCTGGAAATAGGCATCCTTTATTTTTTGATTTACTCCAGCCAAATCGCCACCATAATAATTGGCCTTGGGATGGATATTGCTGTCTAAAACCGGATGATTATTACTAGTGTCGCCATCTTTAAAGCGATCTACCATTAAAAAATAAAGATTAGCTCGATGCCAGTCGTTGCGTGTTAATTGATCAACGCTAGTGAGAACTTGACCATATTCCAAGGGGATAATTTGATCACGACCCTTGTTTTCGCCCAGAAAGCTATAAATGCGGATAAAGCTCCGTTTAACTTTTTTGGCCTCATCAGGAATTTCACTGATGCAATAACTCGGGTAGTTTCCTTTACAAGGAGAAGCGATTAGCTGGTTATTCCAGAGAACAATGAAGTTCGCTTCAGCGCGCATTCTGCGAATGTTAATGGTATTTAGTTGACTGCTTACCGCATAGTTTCCCGGTTTTAGGCTGTCTCCTTTTACGAGAAGGATATTGTTAAAGCTACCCATGCCATTGCTAACCGTTTTGGCATTACCGGGGTCTAATAACTCGTTCCCTTCCAGATGTAATTTATATTCATAAGGTCCCGGCTCTAGCAGATAAGTAGCAGAGTAAAATTTTCTCTTCTCTTGGAGGATATCTGAGCCGCGACTCCAGTTATTAAAGTCTCCGATTAAACGCAGCTGTTTTTTTCGGCCAATTTCTTTTTTGGGAATCCTTATTTCTACCTCCTGAGCGGAAGATTTGATAAGGACTAAGTTTTCTTTCTTCCCTTTATATTGAAAACTTAAAGTGGCCATTTTTTGTCTGAGCTCTCCTACCAGTAAAAGTTCGTCAACTTGTGAGCTGATATTTTTAAGCCCAGCCGGTAGCTCAAGATTGGTTATTTGACCATTAATAATATAATCGCTAAGAATTATTCGGCTCGAATCGCTACTTAATTGAAAGGGTGTATAAATGCCATTTAAGGCAACTTGCGCTTGGGTGCGGAGTAGGCCGAAGCACAGTAAGAGTAGGAAGAAGCTTTTTTTCATAATTAGCGGGAATTTAATGAATATAATCATACCTCTCGTGAGCAATGTTTACCGCTAATCACAGTCGCAGATGAAGCGAAATAAGCGGCGTGGTCTTAGTGGTGTTGCAACAGCCAACGTACGGCGTTCTTAGAATTAAGAGCTTTACTTTCTAGTGCGCAATTGGTAAAGCGATTTACCAACTAGCGGTGACTTTTAAGGAGAACCACAGTTTAAAACACAAACTTTATTTATGGAACATTCACGGTGTGAGACCTTTCAGTTTAAGTACTCATTCAGCGTAGAATGCCAGGTTTCGATAACTAAATCGGCTAGAGGGGCGGGTATTTTTTGACCTAGTCTTGTGCTTATTTACTTGATTGAACGCTTATATTAATTCTCGAACAATATCTTTATGCTAATTAAATCGCTTCGTCTTATTTGAATAGCTTTATTCTTGAGCCTCATTTCTGCACAAGCACAAGCACAGTGCTAGGCTTGAACGACTGCCGGATACCTCAATGACGGTTTATTTTGGAAGATCATTTCCTACGGATAGCGAATTTGATAGCTTTTATGAATGCCAATGGGATTTTGGCGATGTAACGGTGAAATCATTTCCTTATCGGTCACGTAAAATTAAGCATACCTATGCGCCGGCCGCTTGTTATACCATTAAACGTACCGTAATCGGTCAAGACCCAGCCGGTAATGTGGCCTGTCCGGATAGCTTTTCAAGATCAATATATGCTGGGGGTTAATTGGCCTCAATTGCAAGGTGCAGATTAATTCGGCAGATACCATTAAATCCTGGAACGGGTGAAGTGATTTTTCAGGCGCAAGGAAGCGCAACGCCTGCATTATCGAAGGGCTTAACTGAAGATTATAATTGGGTAATTAGACCTTTAGGAGTATCGTTTAAGGGTTAAAATCACAATGCGCTTATGCCTCGGCCTGGGAAATGTTTTTACGAAAGAATTTACGGTGTCTCAGAGACTAGTGGTAATGCTATTGCCTAGGAATCAAAAAAGCCATTCGATAGAGTGGCTTTTTGCTTGTATAATTTAAGGTCAAACGAAGTTTAAAGCAAAATACTTTCTCCATGGACAATCACTTCTACCGATTCCCCAGAGAGTTTTTCAATGTGATGCTTATCAAGACTCAAATCTACCTTGAGTACCGCATTGCGGAAGTTTATTTTAAACGATAAAGTGTTCCAAGTTTTAGGCAATTTCGGATTGAAATAGAGTTTGCCATCGCGCACTCGCATGCCTCCAAACCCTTCTACCACCGCTAACCAAGTGCCGGCCATTGAGGTTATATGTAAGCCTTCATGTACTTCGTGGTTGTAGTCATCTAAGTCTAGGCGACTGGTGCGCAAATACATTTCGTAGGCTTTATCCAGCTTATCTAAATAAGCGGCTTGCACTACGTGAACGCAAGGAGATAAGGAGCTTTCATGCACAGTGCGCGGCTCGTAAAAGTCGAAATTGCGTTCTAATTCTTCTTTGCTAAAATCATCGGGAAAGAAATAAAAGCCTTG
Organism: Roseivirga sp.; assembly: GCA_051277025.1. GTDB lineage: Bacteria > Bacteroidota > Bacteroidia > Flavobacteriales > Schleiferiaceae > Croceimicrobium. The sequence continues at coordinate 5,532 of JBNMPT010000022.1, forward strand.
TAACACATCTGCCTGCTTGATAAAGCAAGAGCGTAAGATTCTATCCCAACTCCAGTGCTGGTTAATAGGACGTTCGGAAATGGCCAAATCGGCCGCTAAAATTTGCTCTTTATCCAAGTAGCCTTCTTGCTGTAAAACGATGCCCAATTTCTCGTCAGTGGCTAAGAATACATTGCTACTAATTTTCGCCCACTCGGCTAATTCTTCTTGAGTATTAAAGTTGGCTTTCGCCAAGATGCGTTCTAAGTCAGCGGGATTCAATTCTTTAACTGTTGCTAAAGATTCTGCTGCATATTTAAGACACCAGCGGGCAATATAACTAGTATACCAGTTATTGTTAACGTTGTTTTCGTACTCATTAGGCCCAGTAACGCCTAGCATCACATACTGACCTTTCGCTTCACTAAAGGTGAAACGCTGTGCCCAAAAGCGCGCGATGCCAATAAGCACTTCTAAACCGTATTCCGACAAATATTCTTTATCGTCGAAATAGCGGATATAGTTAAAAATGCCGAAGGCGATAGCGCCATTACGGTGAATCTCCTCAAAGGTAATTTCCCATTCGTTATGGCATTCCTCTCCGTTCATGGTAACCATGGGGTAGAGAGCCGCACCATTCACAAAGCCAAGCTTAGCGCCATTTTCAATCGCTTTGTCTAAATGATTATAGCGGTAAATTAAAAGGTTTCGCGCCACTTCTTTTCCGGCGGAAGCCATGTAAAAAGGTAAGCAATAAGCCTCCGTATCCCAGTAAGTAGAACCGCCATATTTCTCACCGGTAAATCCTTTCGGGCCAATATTTAGACGGGCATCTTCACCAGTGTAAGTTTGAGTGAGATGAAAAATATTAAAGCGAATACCTTGTTGCGCTTCCGCATCGCCAGTAATGGCAATATCGCTCTGTTGCCAACGTGCAGCCCAATCAGTTTTTTGCTCCTCTAGTAAATTATCAAAACCCTCTTTATGGGCGGCTTGAGCAAGTTCATCGGCCTTTTCTTGCAGCACTTCTTGCGGATAGTGGAAAGAACTACAAATGGCCACATACTTATGAAGACTATATTGTTCATCAGCCTCACAAATTAGGGTAAAGGTATTTTCTACGTATTTTTCTTTTTTGTTTCCTTTGCTAGAAAGGACTTGGGCTTTATTCCCAGTGTATAGATCAAAATGCATGCAAGCCGCGACATGGAAAGAGAGCTTTTTTGTTTTGGCTTCCACCAGCGCACTCTGATCACCTACTATTTCAGAAACACCTTCCCAAAATTTCTCATCATAATTGCTGTCGTGATTGATAACGTCAAAATCGAGATAAGGAGTTATCTTAACTTGGTCGCTAAAGCCAATAAGTTGAAAAGTATAACGGATGGCTCCAATCTCTTTCCGCTTCATACTTACAAAGCGTTGCGCATTTACTGCTACGATTTTCCCCGGAGCTATTTCGGCATGAAAGCGTCTGCTTAGCAGCCCTTCTTTCATATTGAGCTCACGGTAAAAGTTACTAACCTTAGCATGAGCTAGGTTGAGGTTAATACCACCAACTTCAATTTTGATACCAATCCAGTTTACTGAATTAAGCACTTTAGCAAAATACTCTGGGTAGCCATTTTTCCACCAACCCACTCGGGTTTTGTCGGGATAATAAACGCCTCCTAAATAGCTTCCTTGCAGACTTTGGCCACTGTAATCTTCCTCAAAGTTGGCTCTTTGGCCCATAAAGCCATTGCCAATGCTAAAAATAGATTCAGAGCCTTGGTTAAGTTCAGGCCTCCAATGATCTTCGATGATTTTCCACTCATCGGTTACCAGGTATTTAGTATGCATTTAATTAGAAGTTCAGTTTGTTTATTATTTGGGTGGGGCTGTGCTTATCAAGACCAGCAATCACAATTTCTGCTCCCCCTAAAATTTTAGGATTACCGATACCTACGCTGCGGAAACCTCCTTTTCTGGCGGCTTCTATACCGGCAACAGAATCCTCAAAAACAACAATGGACTGAGGCGCAAGGCCCAAGATTTCTGCTCCCATGCTAAACACTTGTGGATCAGGTTTAGAGCGGGATATTTTCGTGCCATCAACAACACATTCAAAAGAATCGCGGATGTTTAACAAATTTAAGATGAGTTCGGCGTTCTTACTAGCGGAACCGAGTCCCACACGAAGTTGAAGAGCCAGAGAATCGGCAACAAATTTCTTGGCACCTGGCAGAGCTTCTTCAGAAGACATCTCCTGAACAAACTCTAGGTACCATTTATTTTTTTTAGCCATCATCTCCTCAAAGCGGTGCGCCTCGAGGCTGGTATGGCCCCATTCTAAAATCTGCTCAAGCGACTCCTTGCGGCTAACTCCTTTTAGCTTTTCATTATCCTCTTCATCAAAGTGAATCCCTAGTTCTGCCGCTAGTCTCTGCCAGGCTTTAAAGTGAAATTTAGCGGTGTCGACAATAACCCCATCTAAATCAAAAATGAAACCCTTGATAACAGACATTAGCTGGTTTTTAGGTTCATTCGATATTTTCTATGAAAGTCGACTAATCCATCAACGGGTCTGCGAATGATCCGACCTTTCGTTAGGTCGAAAAAGTCGAGAACATCATTAAGAACGGGTTCAAAGTGATGCGCAATTGACCCTACAAAGCTAATGGGCACACTAGCGGATTTTGGGAACGGTAAAACCTGAGTTTCCACAAACTCTCGAAAACCGTTAAATACGATCTGATAATAGAAAGCATCATCAAGGTACTTATGTGCAAAAGGGGCAAAAGATCCCAAAAATACATTTGCTCCGGTGGGAGCGTACACATTATCGCGGATCACCTTTTCATCGACTTTATAAGTTTCCTCAAACTCACGACGATGTGATTCATTCATTTGACGATAAAGGTAAGCGCGCAGTAATCTTTTACCGATATAGCTCGCCGAACCTTCGTCACCAATTATAAATCCATATCCTGAATTCCCAGGCACTAAATTTTCTCCGTCGTAATAAACGCAATTACTTCCGGTACCGAGAATGCAAGTAATTTGCGCTTCTCCGTTCCAGGTAGCATAGGCGGAAGCCCGTAAATCGTGGTTAACAAAAATCTCCGCATTAGGAAAACCTGCTTTTAAGCCAACGGCTACCTCCTCATTGAGTTCGGGAGAGGAGCAACCAGCACCATAAAAATACACCTGCTTCACCTCTTCTCCCAGAGCAGCTACCTCTTCCACTTTTTGAATTTCTTCCGCCACAAAATGGCGATCGTGGAAGTAGGGGTTAAAGCCAATGGTACGGATACGTTTTACCTCCTCACCGTCATCACTTAAAAATACTGCGTCGCACTTTGTACTGCCGCTTTCTGCCAAATAAATCATTTACAATGAATTTTTGCCTCTTATAATGAAGCCATTTTAATGGCCACATCGGCCAATCTAGCAGAGTAGCCTGCTTCGTTATCATACCAACCTACAATCTTGGCCATATTGCCATTTACATTGGTAAGTTGAGCGTCAAAAATACAGCTATACTTGCTGCCTACAATATCGGCAGAAACGATGGGATCCTCCGTGTACTCTAAAATGCCCTTTAAATAGCTATCTGCCGCAGCTTTCATAGTGGCGTTAATTTCCTCAATAGTAGTCTCTTGACCTAGCTCTACCGTAAGGTCCGTAACAGACCCAGTAGGGGTTGGAACACGCATAGCAAATCCATCCAATTTACCTTTTAATTCGGGTAAAACTAAACCAACAGCCTTGGCGGCGCCAGTTGTGGTAGGAATAATACTCAGTGCTGCAGCACGTGCTCTGCGTAAATCACTGTGAGGAGAATCTTGTAAATTTTGGTCTGATGTATAGGCGTGAGTAGTGGTCATAAAACCTTTTACAATGCCAAACTTATCATTTAATACTTTAGCCATAGGCGCTAAGCAATTGGTAGTACAAGAAGCATTACTTAATAGTACATCGTCTGCCGTAAGGTCTTTATCATTTACACCCAGAACAACGGTCTTAACACCGCCTTTTGCCGGGGCGCTTAAAAGAACTTTTTTGGCACCTGCTTGACGGTGAAGCTCCATTTTTTCGGGAGTAGTAAAAATCCCAGTACACTCTAAAACTAAATCAACATTTAGCTCAGCCCAAGGCAAAGAAGCGGGGTCGCGTTCGGCGATTATCCTAACTTTATGAGAACCAATAACAAGGTTATCTCCTTCTAAACTCACCGCATGTGGGAAGCGTCCATGAACAGAATCGTATTTTAATAAATGCAGAAGGGTTTTAGGTGCGGTTAAATCGTTGATGGCAACTACCGCAACTCCTTCCGTTTCGAAAAGATTACGAAAAGTTAAACGACCAATGCGGCCAAAGCCATTAATTGCGATATTTTTCATTTTTAGATATTTACTTAAGTTGATAATATTTTTAGAATGCGATTGAGCTCCATGTCTATTTTGCTCTTACTTTCAATCGCTTTATCAAAAGGGGTAAAAAGAAGCTTATTATTAACCATGCCAATCATTTCGCCTTTATGTCCATTCAAAAGAGACTCTACCGCGGCAACGCCAAGTTGGCTAGCCAAAACACGATCTAAACAGCTGGGTGCGCCACCACGTTGTAAGTGGCCTAAAATGGTAATTTTAGAGTCCCACTGAGGATATCGTGCACGTACTTTGTCTGCAATAGTCCAGGTGTTACCCAATTTATTACCCTCAGAAACGATGATGATACGGTTCATTTTATTGTTATTGGCTCCTTTTTCCAGTTCCTCGTAAAGGTCTTCCATCGGCTGATCTTCTTCGGGGAGAACGACATCTAGCGCTCCAGAAGCTAAGCCAGTTCTTAAAGCGATAAAGCCAGAGTCACGACCCATGACTTCAACAAAAAACAGACGATTATGCGACTCAGCAGTATCACGTATTTTATCTACACAGTCAATTACCACATTACAGGCAGTGTCAAAACCAATGGTGTAGTCTGTTCCCGCTAAATCGTTATCGATGGTTCCGGGCAGTCCCATTACGGGCATATCAAATTCTTGACTAAAGTGCATGCCACCGGTAAAGGTTCCATTACCACCGATAATAACCAAGGCGTCGATGCCTCTATCAAGCAAGTGCTGATGGGCTCTTTTGCGGCCTTCTTTAGTTTTAAACTCTTCCGATCGAGATGATTTTAAAACCGTGCCACCACGATTTAATATGTTTTTTACCGATCTTGCATTAAATTCAAGAATGCGGTTTTCAATAAGACCTTGGTAACCTTCATATATACCAAAGACCCTAATATTGTAGTAGTTTGCCGCACGAACTACCGCGCGTATGGCAGCGTTCATTCCGGGAGCATCTCCCCCAGAGGTTAAAACGCCTATGGATTTTATCTCTTTTGACATTGTTTCTTTGTGATATAGCAAACTTAGTGTAAATTTTACACTTGCGAAAAAAAATACTACTTTTGACCAATATTAGACAGCAACCCATCTCAATTATTCTTATTAAGTGACTATTAAAATTATAAATCCAAACGTCTCGGTCGATTGTGTAGTTTTCGGCTTCGATAACGAAAGACTGAAGGTTTTACTAGTTGAACAGAAACTATTCAATAAAGAGAAGGTGCAGTTTGCCTTGCCAGGAGATTTGATAGTTGATGACGAAAGTCTAGATCAAGCGGCCAACAGAGTGTTATTTGAGATAAGTGCCCTTTCAGGCATCTTTCTGCAACAATTTAAGTCGTTTGGCGATCCCGGTCGCGTGAGTGATGTCAAAGATTCGGATTGGTTAAAAAGTTATCGATTAAATCCGCAGGCACGGGTTATCACTGTTGCTTATATGGCATTGGTTAAAATGGAGGAGTTTAGTCCTGAGGCAAGTTTATTGGTGGAGCGTGTTTTTTGGCGCAATATTGAGGATATGCCGATATTGGCTTTTGACCACAATAAAATTTTAACCGAGGCATTAGAACGGTTGCGGGATGATTTTGTAAATTATAAAACGGGCTTTGAGCTTTTACCAGAAAAATTTACTCTGGGACATATTCAAAGGCTTTACGAGATTATATTAGGCAAGGATTTGGATAAACGCAATTTTCGCAAGAAGATTCTCAAGGAAAAGCTGGTTTCGCCCACGGATCAGAAACAAACAGGAGTTTTGCATAAACCCGCTGTGCTTTATAAATTAAACCACGAAAAAGTTTAAAATACTTTTTTAAAGACCCTTAACGGGGATCTTTTTTGCTCTTATTTTTGCTTGTTAAGAGCCAGAAATAGGAACATTATACAAATAGCCATCCGTTTAGACCTCAGAAGTATTCCGCTATCAAAGTCTAGTAAAACGAGATTATTTAGATTCACCTGGCTTTACTGCCTGCTATTTTAACCCTCCTTATGTGGATTTGTCTCTTTATAAATAAGATAGAGTAGATGGCTTTCGCCTAGATCTGGTGGCAGAGATTACCCTTGGTTTTTGGAGGGAATACGGTTAAGGCGAAAAATCCAGAAACCTATCTAATTGCTAAAATAGGGTCTAATAAGTTTCCTCATGAATTATTGAGGCGAGCACCCGATCAGTAAGGCGACATATTTGCTGCAAGAATCAATTAGAGGTGGCAATGTTTGACTCGCTCCTGTTTTAACCTGCTATAGATTCATGCAGCACTAAAGGTTTGATAAACAGTATTAGATGGTTCTAACGCACTTTGCGTTACGGCTCAGGTTAGCCATAAATGAAGGTGTGCGCTGGTCATGTTGGCTTGTTTTCGGTCATCTCTCTCGCTTATCACAACCTATAACTAAACCTTGAACTCAGGTTATAAATAAACCTTGAACTCAGGTTTAACCCAAAGAGGTTAGCTCTGCTTTTTTTGCGTAAGTCTACTAGGTTCGCAAATGACAAGCTGGTGTTTTCTGTTTTTTTAAAAGCCTGCTGCTTTATTTTACAGTCTAAATTGGCTTACTCCTAAGGAGCGGACATCAATGTTCCCGCGACTCTTTGCAAGTCTATTTCTGCCACTTTAGCCTGATATTCCAAATTATTGAGGGCTGCTTTGGAGTTGATGTAGTTGAGTTGTGCTTCACGCAGTTGAACATTATTTACCTGGCCCAATCTATAGGCTTCTCTGGTGCGTTGATAGTTAAGCAGAGCCACCACCAGATTGCGTTTCTCCATGGCGGAAATTTGTTGAGCATGTTTGTAGCTCAGCCAAGCATTGGCTAAATCTGTTTTTAGCTGCTGACGGGCTTGCTCGGTGGCTAGCTCGGATTGAAAAACGGCTATTCTCGCTACTTCTACGGCAGTTTGACTGCGGTAACTGTTAAAAATATTCCATTGAGCGCTGAGGCCATACTGCCAACCCGTGCTTTGACTAAGTCTTAAGAAGCCCCCTTCATTCTCTTGGCGGCTGTAATTATAACCGGCATTGGCGCCTATCTCAGGCATGCGGTCGCTCCAAGCGAGATTGAGGTTGCGCTTTTGCAGATTGCGATTTATTTGGGCTTGTACAATGGCGGCATTATTTTGCATAGCCGATTGATGGAGGGGAAAATAGTCTAAGCCTTCTTGCAGCTTTACCACAGTATCTACTTTTATTAAAGTGTCTACTGGGAAATTAAGAAGCAAGTTTAGCTGGCGCGTTCCTTGTTGGTAATCGCGTTTATTATTGAGAAAAGTTACACTATCGCGTCTTAAGTCAACTAAGGCACTAAGCGCTTCAATACGGCTATTGCTGCCTAACTCTACCGCTATCTCTGCTCTGTTGTAACGCTGCTGCGAAAGAAGTATCGCTTCCTTGGCAATAAGCATTTGCTCTTCTTGCCGCGCTAAATTATAATAGGCATTAAAAACGCTGAGCAGCACATTCTCTATGGTAAAACGCAGCTGAACACCGGATAAATCTTGTTGTAGACCGAGACGTTTCAAATTATTAAGGCGACCAAGACCATCAAAAAGCACATAGCTTGCATTAATACCAGCTTGCAAGTTGTCGGAAACAGCATCGTTAAATTCTTGATCTATTAATGCGCCCTCTTCTCCTCCAACGGCAAGCTGCTGTTGCTGATCTATCTGCGAGTGGCTAAAGGATCCGCTAGCACTAATCTGCGGCAGAAAGCCAGCATTTCCTAAGTTGTTGTTTTTATCGGCAATAAGAAGGTCTTGCTGCGCTACTTTTATGCTTAAATTTTGCTCTAAGGCTCGAGCAACGGCCTCTTTAAGGCTGAGGTTTCCCTGGGCTTGCACAGAGAAGCTTAGTCCGAAAATCAGGAGTAGGGAGAGGGTGTGCTTAATCATTTTCGCTTTCCATTTCAATTACGGCCGGCTCTACTTCTTCATGACTAGGTTTGTTTCCCGACCAGAACCATAATCCATAAACCTTGGCATGATTTAAATAGCTTAGCAATACAGGGAGCAGCACTAAGGTTAAAAAAGTGGCCATCAAAATTCCGTAGGCCAAAGAAATAGCCATCGGTATTAAAAATTGTGCTTGCACACTTTTCTCCAAAATTAAGGGCGCTAAGCCGGCAATAGTAGTGGCGCTAGTAAGTAGAATTGCGCGGAAACGAGAGAGACCCGCCTGTGATACCGCATCCGCAAAGTTTAAACCTTCTTTAAGGTAATTATTCATCTTGCTTACCAACACTAAAGAGTCATTAACAATCACCCCGATTAAGGCGATAATACCGAGGAAGGAGAAGATGCTGAGAGGAATGCCATGCAAATAATGCCCCCAAGCAACGCCTACTAAACTTAGTGGGATTAAGGTAAATATGACCACCGCCTGGTAAAAACTACGAAAGGTAAAGGTGATTACTAAAATGATTAAGATTAATACTAAGGGCAGCACTGTTTTAGCTGACTCAATAGTTTTTTGGGCTTCTCGGTTTTGACCTTCATAAAGAACTTCAATTTCGGGATAATCGTCCAAAATTGGGGGTAAAAGCTCATCGCGCACTATCGCAATCATATCGGGTGCAGAGCCATTGGGGTCCACTAGATCAGCTTCCACTTTTATTTCACGTGCACCATCTAAGTGATTTATACTTAAAGTTCCGCGACTGATTTCATAATTGGCGATGTCACGCAAAGCATACTTTCCTCCCTGCGGACTGCTAATAAACATATCCTCTAGGTTATATAATGAACCTCGCGTAGCATCGTCATATCGGGTCCAAACTTTTATTTCATCTTCTTCAATTTGCAAACGCTGTACTTCTAGACCAAAAAAGCCATTTCTAATTTGGCTCATCACCAAAGCCGGGTTTAATCCTAGGAGATAGGCTTTTTCTTTCAGCTCAATATCAATCTCGCGCACCCCTTCAATATCGGTATCGATGATATCCCGCAGTTCTGAAATATTTCCCATTGCTGCTTTCAGACGATTTTTCACTGCGCTTAGCTGTTCATAATCACTGCCAAGTAGAGAAACTGAAACTGGTTTACCAAAGGCGCCTACCGATCCGAAAGTGATACTTTCCGCTTCGTAAATAGGTCCGGTTTTTTCCCTTAAAGCATTAATTACGATAGTGCTGCTAATTATTCGCTCTTCAGAATTAAGTAAAATAATGTCTAAGCTACCTTCATTACTGCTCGGTCCAAGGCTTTGTTCCACTAATGAAATCACGTCTTTTTCGCCAGGAATTAAAGGGCGAAGACTGTCATTAACCTCCCCGGCTGCAAATCTTACCCGATCTAAGTAAACGTCGGTAACATGGCTGCGCGTGCCGGCAGGCATGGTTAAGTTTACAGCAAAATTATCACGATCAATAAAGGGGAAGTAGCTGATTGTGATGATCTTACCTTGCATTGCTCCTAAAGTAATTAAGAACAGAGCCAACGAGAAAGTGAAGATTAGAAACTTATAGCGCAATGCAAAGGCTAAAATAGGCTGATAGAAACGCTCGCGTGCTTGTTGCATTCCCTTTTCAAGACCGCGTTCTAAGGCGTTCTTTTTGTACTTGCTACTAAGGGCTTTAGAGTGACCAATGTGGGAGGGTAAAATAATTAGCGCTTCAATAAGTGAAACGGCGAGGGTGGCGATAACAATGAAAGACATCTCCGAGAAGAAGTCTCCAGCAGTGCCATTGACATAAAAGAAGGCAGAGAAGGCGATCATAGTGGTTAAAACGGCCGAAATAACCGCCGGTAATACTTCCAGCGTTCCGTCTACAGCGGCTTGAATACGGGATTTCCCTTTTTCAAAGTGGTGGTATATGTTCTCGCTTACTACAATGCCATCATCTACTAAAATCCCGACCACTACAATCATCCCAAAGAGGGAGATAACATTGATGGTAACGCCAAAATAAGTGGCAATAATAAACATTCCGAAGAAGGAGAGGGGTAAACCTGCCGCCACCCAAAAAGCCACCCGAAAGTTTAGGAAAAGAGAAAGAAGGATAAGCACCAAAAACACTCCAATTAGGCCATTTTCAATCAGTAATTCTTTACGTTGTTCCAAGAGATCGGCACGATTATTAACCACCGTCGCTTGAATAATTTCCTGCTCGAGATTAAATTGTGCAACAAAGTTCTTAATGCTTGCGGCGGTACTGAGGATGTCTTCGCTATCGGTATTATTAATAAGAACCTTAACCGCAGTATTACCATTAAGGGCTACGCCCACAGGCTCATCGGCAAATTGTCGCTTTACCGTGGCAAGATCTCCAAGGCGAACAATTCTCCCTTCTGGGTCAGCTTTTATAACCACCTTTAAAAGGTCTAATGGGTCGTAGCTTTTATAGTTCGCTCTAATAAGCAGTTCCTCACCATCGGTCTTTATTTTGCCGCCGGTAATGTCGAGGTTTCCGCTGGCAACAGCATCACTAATACTGTTAAAATCTAGACCATAAGCGCGCATTTCCTCTTGATTTACGGCGATTTCAATTTCTTCGCTCGGTAAGCCAAGAAGCTCCACCTTGCTTATCCCTTTTAGCTTTCGCAGCTTATCCTCTAAGTCACGGGCCATACTTTTTAAGCTACTGAGGCTGAGGTTTTCTCCCCTTAGTGCAAAGGTGATAGTAAGCGTGAGGTTTTCGCGCAGAAAGACGGTAATAGGTTCCATGCTTCCTGGAAAGGAGCTGATCTGGTTTACGGCATTTTCTACGTCATCTAAAACCTCTTTACTATTAGAATTACGCTGAACTTCTACGGCAATAGTGGCTACGTTCTCACTGCTACTAGAAGTAAAACGCTCAATGCCACTTATCCCTTTTAAGTTCTCCTCAATCTTGTTTACCACTCCTTCTTCAATTTCTACTGGAGAAGCTCCTGGGTAAATAGCATTTACGATTATAAAACGCTCAGGGATTAGAGGGAAGAAGGTCGAATTTAGTTTGGTCCAGGCTACCGCTCCAAAAATCAATGCCCCAAAAAGCATTACGTTTACAGTAATCGGGTATTTGATGAAAAATTGTAAGAAGCGCTTCATTGTTGCAAACCAATTATTTTAACGGGCATGCCAACATAGGCGCCAGCGATAGGTTTTTGAGGAATTAGCTCGCCATCCTGCAAGCCTCTAACAATTACTTGCTCTGGACTTTGATGAAGAATTTCCACACTGCTTTCCACTAAAATGGAATCTTTAAGGGTATAGATGCTTGCCTTTTTGTGCAATAGATTGCGAGAAAGGGCCATGGCATTTTCAATCCGCGGTCCGGCGATGCTCCCTTGTAGGTATTCTCCATCCACTAAACTCTCGTCTTCCAGAATTATGAAGATGCTAACCCTTTGAGTACTGGGGTCAATTTTGGCATTCTTCCGATATACAATACCTTGATATTCTTTGTCCCTTACATTGGATTGAAGATAAACGGTATCACCAATATTTACTAAAGGAACTTCGCTTATGCTTAAAGAGGTAATCATTTCAAACTTGCCCTTGCCCATAAATTCGCCGAGCTTCTGTCCGACACGAATTAATTGTCCGGGCTCCACCAAGGCTTCCGTTAAAACGCCATCAAAGGGCGCT
>JBNMPT010000023.1:0-17229 GCA_051277025.1 Roseivirga sp.
ATGAAGCCAAATGTGAAGCTTTTTCGCAGCAGTTTTTTAATCTTAAAGAAGTAAAAGGCTATTTCCTTTGCGGTCCAGAGACGATGATTAATGGCGTAAGTGGAAAGCTACAAGGCTTAGGTGTCGACAAATCAGCTATTCATTATGAGCTCTTTAGCTCACCTGCCGATTCTTTAGCCGGTAAAACCAAAGTAGAGAACAAGAACACCTCAGCTAATTTAGATAGTAAGCTTACGGTGATTTTGGATGGCGACGAAACTCACTTCGACCTAAGCTCTAACGGCGCTTCTGTTTTAGATGCTGCTTTAGACGCTGGTGCTGATGTGCCTTATGCCTGTAAAGGAGCGGTTTGCTGCACCTGCCGTGCTAAGGTTATTGAAGGTGAAGTAGAAATGGATATGAACTACGCCTTAGAAGATGAGGAAGTACAAAACGGTTATATTTTAAGCTGTCAAAGTCATCCTCGTAGTGAGAAGGTGGTGATTAGTTTTGATGATTAAAAAAAGACCTCCGAGTTTTCTAGTATTGATATATTAGTATTGAGCAATACGCTTGCGCCGTCATGGAAATAATGAACATATTTCCATGACGGCGCAATTATTTTAAATATAATAGGGGGGTATTCGTTATGCTGTACCCGCGAAGGGAAGAGAATTTCACCCTAACTAGTGAGCCAAAGTACGGCGGTCTTCCTGCTGGAAATATAATGCGATCGCTGGGAAACCTCATCTCATTTGCTTATTTCTTCCCCATTACTGTGCCGCTCAAATCGTCCTTTGCTTCTCGGGTGAATCACTTCTTTTTCCGCCCAAGGCCAGCCGCCAAATTGAGTTTTTTGATACTCTTGGAAAGCATCGCGAATCTCTTCTTCAGTATTCATTACGAATGGACCATACTGCACAACAGGCTCTCCAATAGGTTTGCCTTCTAAAATCAGCAAATACGCCTCAGTATTACCATTTTTAATGTGGATTTCCTCGCCAGCTTGAGCCTCGATGATATGATTTGAAGGTATTGTTTGGCCTTCAACTTCAATGAAGCTACCCTTGTAAAAAAAGAGCGAGCGATTAGCATCCGAGTTTGTTTTACCCAAAGTCCATTCTGCCTGCGCATCCATCTTAACCGTATAGACGCCCACGGCATTTTCAGGCTTTGCCGCCCACGAGTCTGGAGTTGAATCTAAAGCATTAGTCTCATCAATTTTGCCCGCAATTACTTGCACTAGAGTAGACTTATTATCGGCATCGATATGGTGATGTTCAGGAATATCCTCCTGCCAAAGCATTTTAAAATGTGGCTCTACCATTTTTGAAGCCTTGGGAAGGTTAAGCCAGACCTGGAATATTTCTAGGGGATTGTCGCTTGTTTCATTTACTAAGGGGAACATTTCCGAGTGCTGAATTCCTTTCCCGGCGGTCATCCATTGCACGTCGCCCGCCATAAAGCGGCCAGCGGCTCCCAAAGAGTCAGAGTGATCAACCACGCCCTCTTTATTGATGGTTATAGTCTCAAAGCCGCGATGTGGATGAAAGGGAAAACCAGGGATATCGGTGCCATGGTACATTCTCCAACCGTCTTTAATATTGAAATCTTGACCTATATTTCTTCCCTGCAATAAGCTTTTATCCGGAGCCATTTGCGCGTTTCCTTGCGGGTATTCGTCACGGTGATAAGCACAAAAAAGAAAGGGATCTTGTGTTTTCCAAGGAAAACCGAGAGGTATTATATTTAGTTTTTTTTTCATTGCTCTATTGTTGAAAGAGGGGCGAATTTAAGAATATAAACTTTCGTGAACTCCGGGCTCAGCATAACCGCCTAAGTCGCTTGCGATTTAGAGTTCATCCTCCGGCTTGGGCTACTTTAGATCGCGAAAACGAATAGTCCCACGCTAGCAGAACCTTCATGCTAAACACTTTTAAACCAGGCGGTCAGGCAAGTTCTCGGTAAACCCTAACTAAGAGTACTATGCAGAGAATGTGGAAATGCTCACTCGCAGCCTAATGCGCAAGATGTTTTTAATGGCTGCGAGTATTTTCCTTTGAGACTAGGTTTATTCGCTGGAGCTAAATACAAGTCCTATAATTTGAGCACTCGTATTTCTTCTCTTGCTAAATCAAGGTTGTTAAAATGCAGGATAAGAGATTAAGCAAAGTTTTACAGGGAGACTCATCTCTTTAAATTTCGTTATTTGGCCTTAGAAAGCTAATGCGCTTCCACAAACGCTATCTTTACTTTGCTTAAGTTTAAATGAAAAATACGCTATAAATGGTCGCTACCAAAATCTTAATCAAATTAATAGCAGTTACCAAATGTAGTTAGAGCTATTGAGTCTGTTCATGCAAATGCTGTCATCCCAAAAAGGAAGAAAGCAATTAGTTTACTTGTCATTTTTAAAGTTCTCATATTCTCTATTTTTTTAGGTTAACTTCTTATCGTTAACCATTATATACAAGAATCAAGAAGGTATTACAAAACTTTATGCTTTTTGGCACCTATGTCTAAAGTAAAAGATAGGTGATCGCTGCGCTGCTGGATAGAAGATTGGAGATTGGCTTTCGTAATCCGAGTTATTGGCATTCCATGATTTAAGGTCACTTCTTAAATCTCGTTTCTCCTTTCTCCACTACAAAATCATATCCACATGCACCACGCCCGCGTCTAAATAGGGTTTGGTGATGGTTTTAAAACCGAAGGACTGGTAAAAGCCTTCCAAATATTGCTGAGCCTGAGCCTTAATAGCTTCTTTTGGGTAGTCTTTTTGTAATAAGCCTAGACTGCGCTGTACTAGTTCTCTTCCTAAGCCTTTCCCTCGGAAAGCTTTATCGCAAAGTACTCTTCCCAAACTCGCTTCTGGGTAAACCGAATTTGGGGGACATAAACGTGAATAAGCGGCTAATTTCCCATCTGCATAAGCGAAAAGGTGCATAACCTCTTTATCAAAATCGTCTACTTCGGGATAAGCACAGCCTTGTTCTACCACAAAAATATCGATGCGCAGTTTGTACATGTCGAAAATCTCATTTCGCTCCAACTGATCCCACTTTTTATAAATCCATTCCATGAGGGCTAAATTAAAAAGCCCCCTTGTAAAAACAAGAGGGCTTGAAAATTAAAAAACTATTTACTTCTTACCTCGTCTGCCAGTCGCAGACTATAATGTCCAACCAATACCAATATTTACCATATTGTAAGCTGGCCCTTTATTAGAGCGGAAAAACTCGTTCAAGTCGTAGCTAGCGGTAATCTTAAAGCTATCGAATCCTATTTGCGTCATCACTCCATAGCGGAATTGTTGCGTAAAGAAATCATCATAAACCTTCACTTCAACCCTTTCATATTGGGCGGTATTATACTCTGTTTCGGTTTTAGCCAACAAGCGAATACCGGCATAACCTCCTAAACCAAAAGTAAAAGCTTCATCGCGGTCACCCGCCTCGCTAAAGTCCAATTGCAGCATTACGGGGATATTGAAGTAGGCGATATGATATTTGTTTTCTTCAAAGGCTAAAATATCAGGGTCGCTCTCAAAAGTTGCTGCGCTGCCATCATTTATTAGCATTTCGTTTCCATCTAAATGGAAGTTATGCCAGCTAAAATCTACACCATACTTCACATAAACCTTACTGTAAGGGTTCCCTATTCTACTTTTGGCGCCATAGCCTAGATTGAATGAAATACTCTTCCAAAACTCAAGCTGACCAGCAATATCTTCTACTAAATACTGACCATCTTCCAACTGTTGGTTAAAACCGATACCGATATCAAAGTAATCTTCAGTGCGCTTAATCTTCTTACTCTTTTTGCGCTTTCCTTGATCGAACAGATCTTTAAATTCAAATTCCATTTCACTCACTTCCTCTTCATTGCTTTCATTATCCCTAAGGATGACGCCATCTTTAGAAATAACTATCTTCTTTTTTACGGGAAATACCTCTGTGCTGTCATTGCTTTCGCCAGACATATTCGGTAATGGTGGCACCGGTGGTACGGGAGGTGCAGAAGCCATCGTGCTATCATTTTCTAGGCTACGTTCCATTTCTTCACCCCAGCTTTCCATTCCGCTAGCAAATTTTTCCGCCCACTTTTCCATTCTTTCGCCATAGGCTTCGCCCCATTGCTCCATCACTTCTTCAAAGTGCTCCATTCCTTCTTCGAAATTGTCTTCTGCCTTATCTCTCAATTCATCCGCTTCTTCCTCACTTAGCTTTCCTTGCGCTTCAAGCTGATCAATTTTGGCTAAAATCCGCTGTTGTTTCACTTGCATCTTCCCTACCTCTTGAGTGGCAAAACCAATCATGGTGGCTAGATCTCCTTTATCAAGCTTGCTATCATCCGCATCAAAAGTGATGGTGTTCGCTTCAATTTGAATCTCTACCGAACGGCGTGCATTCGAGTCATTTTGTGCTTGCGCGCCGAAGCCGATAAAGGCGAGGGTCAATGCAAGTATTAGTGGCTTTTTCATATCTGTTTCTAATGTTCGTTTAATAAAATAATTGTTCGTTTTCATCCTAGTCTTCTGTTAAATCTAGCCATCCTTGGGCAATTTGTGCCGTCCAAATTTCCAGTGCAGCTCCCAAGGTGTTCATGCTTTCCCGCATTGCCGCGGCACTTTCACTTAAAAGCTCTTTTTGTTTTTCGGTAAGAGCCGGGCGATCCTCTACCAAGTCCTTGCGGTAATTATTTATTCGCTCTAAACTTGCTTCTATTTTTTTTCGACTCTGCTTTAGGCCTTTTTCTACGTCTACTTTTTCTAGGGCCTCTACTTTCGCCTCTAGCAAGTCGGAAAATTTATCGATTTGCTTTTCTAAATACTGTAGTTCTGCGCTCAAAGAATCTGTTACCGCATCTTTTCTATCCTGGCCTAGCATTAGGCTGGTGGATAGAAGCAAGATGATAAATGCTTTAGTTCTCATATTATTTAGCTTTAGAAAATTGACGATTTATAAAGTCTGGCAGCGGAATAGTAAGCTCTGGCTTGGTGGTGGGTAAGCTTGGTCTTTCTCCTGCTACAATACGATCAAGTTGATTGCTTGCGTAAGCCCATAAACGCTCTCCTAATTCGGCACTTTTTGGTGCGGTGGTATCAGGGCCATAGTAAGCCTTCAACCCTGGCAATTGTACTTTAATTTTTACTCTACCGGTTCCTTTCCTTAAGACCTCTACTTCCTCCATTCCTAAAATCTCTGCCCCTGGCATTTCTGTGTCATTTAAAGCTAAATACGGATTTGCGGTAAAGGTTTTTAATATGGGGATAACTCTTGCCTTAGTTTTCTTCGCAGGCTTCAGTACTTGCTTTTTAGGCTTTTCAGCAACGGCCTTTTTAGGAACTTCCTTCGGGTCGCTTTGATCAAGCAACGGACTTTGGCTGGTGATTTCAATAGTTTGTTGTGTCAGATTGAAATTTGTTTGTACCTCAGGTACTAAATCTCGCTTCATGCGCAGGTTCATTAAACGTGCCGTGTTATTATTAAAGTAGAATAATCCCGAGAGGCCTATTAAAAAGGCCACACTGGCTGCTCTGATAAAAAAGGCCAAGCCCAGTTTCTTCGCGGGACTTGATTGTGCAGCAGCGACCTTCTCCCACACTTGCTCTGAGGCTTTTAGTTGATGCCCCTCTAGCTTTTGCTGAAACAGTGAATCAATAGGGTTTTCAGTTTTCATGGTTAATTATTTTTATACAACAATTGATGTTGCGCTAACTTTTCTTGTAATCTTTTGCGAGCCTTACTAAGCTGACTCTTACTTGTGTTTTCGGATATTTCTAACATCTCACCAATCTCTTTGTGGCTGTAACCTTCTATTGCGTAAAGGTTGAAAACCGTTTTATAACCCATTGGCAAGGCCGAAATCATCATCATCAAATGTTCCGCATCATAATGATGTGTTTCATTCGCCATACTAAAAGCAGCGCTGCGTTCCTCATCCACTTCTACAAAAAGATTCTTTTGATAACGAATAAAGTTTAGCGCCTCTCTTACCATTATCCTTCTCATCCAAGCACCTACCGCTCCCTCACCTCTAAACTGATCAATATTTTTAAAAAACTTTATAAAACCATTGGACAGCACTTCTTCTGCATCTTCAAGTCCTTTTGTATAACGGCGACAAACCGCTAGCATCTCCCCGCTATAACGCAGATAAAGCTCACGTTGCGCTTGAAGGTTTCCCTTCTTGCACTGCTTTATTAAGCGTTGCTCCGTATTTGGAAGATTAAAAACTTTCGTCATTTTATTCGTGGTTCAATAGCTTGACACCTTCGTTATCAGTAAAAGTTGCCTGAGTAAATAATATTTTGATCCCTTATTTTAGTTGTACTATCGAAAAATACACATTTATTCATTACATATATCTAGTTTTGTGCGTATTAAAACTAGAAAAAAATAAAAATGGATTTATTAAAACCCATAATAGTCGTCGCTTCTTTTAGCTTGTTAAGTATTAGCTGTAAAGAGAATGAAACTCCTTCAGCAATTAGGCAAAATGCCTTTAACTTAGAAAATTTACCGGTTAGCGCAAATTTCGATTTTAAAACAGAGCAAACCGTTAGTATTAACATCCAAGATAACTCCTTCGCAAAAGTTAAATACTACGTTTATGCTGTTTTTAACGGGGACGTAGAAGAGTTAGTTGCCACCCGTATGGCGCAGGGAGGTGCAAATGTTATTGAGTTAGTACTGCCTACCTTTTGTCCTCGCATTCGCGTGGAAAGAAATGCAACCGGAAAAATCAGCTCAAGCTTTCATTCGCTAAGCTCCAATACCATCAATGTTAGCTTTCTAGGTAAAAAAGCTCAGGATGAAAACTGTAGTGAAACACTGTATGCTGTTAATGGCCAGGGAGGTTTTTATGCTTTAGATGTGGAAGGTGGAACCTACGCATCTACAGCTTTACCCAATCTAGTTGGGGGCGGTTCAATTGCCTGTGCTGTAAATAAGGATAGCAACATCGTTTATTATAATACAGGAACAACCTTACGTTATTACAATTATGATGATGGTACTTTTAAGGTAGCTCATCAGGGAAACCCATTTAACGGTAGTTACCCGAGAATGGAATACAACCATACGGATGGCATGCTTTACATAGCCAAAAGTGAGGATATGTATATTATAAACCCCGTAGACAATAGTATTGTTAGCAGTTTTGATATTGTAGGCTTAGAGACCCCTGTAGTAGGAGGTGATCTTGCCATTGCCGATGATGGTACAATTTTCATGTGCTGTTTTAGCGGTCTTTATAAAATAGAAATCAACGGAAGCGTCGCTAATGCCATGCGTATTTCTGCAGAAAACCTTCCCTTCCTGCCAACATCTATGGCGATTGATAGAAATGATAGACTCTATTTAGCCACCAATGCCGCGAATTCTCAACTTATCGAAATGGACAAAGTAGATGGCGCTTGGTCGGTAGTACAAACTTATAATCATAAAATAAATGACCTTGGCTCCTATCAATGTGAGATCTCACAGTTAGCAAACGTTGATAGTGATAACGATGGTATTATTGATGCCCAAGACGACTTTCCTAATGACCCAACTGCAGCTCATGCACAATACACTCCTTCTGATATTGGTTGGGGCTCTTTATCGTTCGAAGACCTTTGGCCTTCTCGTGGAGATTACGACTTTAACGACCTAGTCGTTAATTACCGTTTTACCCAAGTAGCTAATGCCAATAACGAAGTGGTTCGATTAGAAGGTCGCTTTCGCGTGAAAGCTATCGGTGCTTCTTTTCGCAATGGCTTCGGGTTTAAGCTTGATATAGACCCTAATTTGATAGCGGGTGTAACTGGTTACAACCACACTGATAACATTATAACTTTAGACGCAAAAGGCCTAGAAGCTGGACATAGTTCAGGATCTACCATTATCGTATTTGATGATGCTTTCGATAATATCCCTGCGCCTTCTAGTGGTATTTTTATAAACACCGAGCGAAACAGCCCCATTGTGACTGGAGAGATGATTGAGGTTATAATCACCTTTACCAATCCTGTAGACCCCGCCTTAATGGGAAGTGCTCCATTTAACCCGTTTATCTTCATTAATGGTGATCGTGGCCGTGAATTACACTTAGCCGATAAGCCCTCTACAGATCTCGCCAACACGGGATACTTTAACACCGGTCACGATGACTCCGATCCTGCGAATAATCGTTATTACCGCACCGAAAACAACCTTCCTTGGGGTATCAATATTATTCATGAATTCCGTTATCCAGTGGAGAAAGTTCCGATTAATAGTGCTTATAACTTCTTTAATGATTGGGCACTAAGTAGCGGAGCCTCCTACAGCAATTGGTATAAAGATAATTCTGGCTATCGTGTTGGCAATAATCTTATCCTGAATTAAAATCTTTTACAATCTCCGTAAGGCCGCTTGGGAATGATTCTTAAGCGGCTTTTCCTCTCAATAATGCCTCCTTAAGATTCCTATCTATCTAGACTTGTCGAACTTAGTATCCGTATCTTCGCAAAGTATGAGAGATCAAAAGAAAAGCAAGAAGCAGCTAAAACGCTTGGCCAAAATTGAAAAGTCCATTTTGGGCGTTCTCCAAGAAGATCGACTAAAGCAATTAAACTATAAACAGATATCCGCCAAACTAGGGGTTAACGATTATAATGAACGTGACCTGGTACTGCGCGCTATTTCTTCCCTGCGCAAACAAGATTTTATTGAAGAAGCAGAAAGAGGAAAATACCGCTATAAGCATAGCGATGATCATGTTGAAGGCCGCGTAGACCTTACGACTAAGGGCTCTGCCTATGTCGTTTGCGAAAAACTAGAACAAGATGTATATATTAGTGCTAGTAACACCAATACTGCTTTACAAGGAGATTTGGTTAAGGTGCTACTATTTGCACAACGAAAAAACAGAAAGCCCGAGGGCGAGATTATTGAAGTACTAGAGCGCGCACGTGAGGAGTTTGTAGGAACCATCGAGCTATCCAAAGACTTCGGGTTTTTAGTAGCGGACAGTAGGAAAATGCTGGTGGATATTTACATCCCTAAAGAAAAATTAAACGGCGCCAAGCATGGACAAAAAGCTATTGCTAAGATAAGCTCTTGGCCTCCTAAAGCAAGCTCACCTAATGGAGAGGTGATAGAGATTTTAGGAAATCCTGGCGATCATGAAGTCGAAATTCATAGTATCCTTGCCGAATACGGTTTACCGCGCTTCTTCCCTAAAGAAGTGGAACTTGAAGCAGAGGTTATTCGCGAAGAAATTAGTGCCGCAGAAATTGCAAAACGCCTTGATTTTCGCAAAACCTTAACCTTTACCATCGACCCACACGATGCTAAAGATTTTGATGATGCTCTGTCCTTTAAAATACTCGAAAATGGTAATTATGAAGTGGGAGTGCATATTGCAGATGTTACCCATTATGTAACAGAGGGCAGCGGCTTAGAGCGAGAAGCGCAAGAAAGAGCAACTTCTGTTTATCTTGTAGACCGTGTTGTACCAATGCTACCCGAAAAGCTTTCCAATAAGGTTTGCTCGCTGCGCCCCCATGAAGAAAAACTCACTTTCTCCGCCGTCTTTGAAATAAGTCCGGAAGCGAAGGTTATCAATCGTTGGTTTGGGAGAACCGTAATCTATAGCGATCATCGTTTTAGCTATGAAGAGGCACAAGTAGTTATTGAAAACAAAGAAGGCCCATTAGCTGAAGAGCTAACTATTCTTAATGATTTAGCGGTAACCATGCGCGCCGAACGCATGCAAGACGGAGCGCTTGCCTTTGATAGAGCGGAGGTTAAATTCCATCTTAACGAGAAGATGGAACCCGTTGGAGTCTATTTTAAAGAACAAAAAGAAGCCAATAAACTGATTGAAGAGTTTATGCTCCTCGCGAATAAAAGCGTAGCTCAATTTGTGGGCTTAAATGACCAGAAAAAGCCCAGCGGAAAAACTTTTGTCTACCGTATTCACGATAACCCAGACCCAGAAAAATTACGCAGTCTCGGTGCCTTTGTTAAGCAATTTGGCTACACCGTTAATTATGAAAGTACCCGCGCTATAAGCAGCAGTTTAAACAAACTTTTAGGGGAGGTAAAGGGTAAGCCCGAAGAAAGTATGATTGCCAAGTTGGCTATTCGTAGTATGGCCAAGGCCATTTATAGCACCGACAATATTGGGCACTATGGCTTAAGCTTCGATTATTATTCTCACTTTACCTCACCGATACGTCGTTATCCCGATATGATGACGCACCGCCTTCTGCAAGTTTTCCTCGATCGTCAGGCAAATCCTAGCAAGGAATTCTACGAAAAGCTTTGCGAGCATAGTAGCAACCGCGAGAAAGTTGCCACTGAAGCAGAGCGCGACTCTGTGAAATACATGCAAGTTAAATTTATGGAAGATAAAGTTGGCGACACCTTTATAGGCACTATTTCGGGAGTAACTGAATGGGGTGTTTTTGTGGAGTTGGTTGATAATCACTGCGAAGGAATGATAAAAATTCGTGATTTTAAGGATGATTATTACAGCTTTAATGAATCCAATTATTGCATCGTCGGCGGTCGCTATGGTAAAGTTTATCAGTTAGGAGACCGTATATCAGTGATGATTAAAAATGCTGATTTAGAAAGAAAGCAACTAGACTTCGTCCCAGTCTAAAAAAGATTAGATTTAGGGACTCTAAGAAACAGGGATATGGATAAAAAGAAACTTGAAACGTTAATATTAGTTATTGGTATAGCAGTGGTTGGTGCAGCCTTGGCCTTAATCCTTATGGGTGGCGAAGATCCAAATAGTCCATTTTATACAAATATCACCTTCGCCGTAGGCTTCCTCTTTTATATCATTTATAATATGATGGCGACCTCTGGTCTGCAAAAGGAAATTAAAGATTTACAAAATCATGTGACCGCTTTGAAGGAAGAAAGTGGTAGGCAGAAAAAGGAAATTGAAACAAAAACAACTGCGCTTAACTCTGCTAAATCGGAAATTAGCCGCTTGAAAAGAGACGGTGAAAAAATGAAAGCCGAAAACAAAAGCTTGAGCCAAGAGCTTCAAAGCTTAAAAGAACCTCCTAGTGGGGACAAGGATAGTTAAACTTTTTTATTACAAGCTTTTAAAAAAGGTCGCTCTTATGTGGCCTTTTTTTCTTGGTGTTAATGGAGAAGAAAAGACCCCAACCTCGCATTTCTTGGCAGACATCCTTACTTTCAAGTTCAATTTCATTCGTAAACTAAAGTATGGGGTTTTGAACTAAACAGAAAATACCAGACTGTGATTTGCAGCTCTAGCGGGCCCTTTTAATAAAAGAGAGGCAGAAAACTGCTTTTCCCCGCTTTTTAGGGCAATAAATAGCCCGGTATTCTCCTATCCTGTTTGCCCTTTTGCGTCTTGCCTCTATTTAGTACATGTACTCGCAATTATACCCAATAAGACCTAGGCTTCACTAGATAACTCTTCTACCAAAGTGTTGCAAAGCAAAAGAAAGCCAGTACCACCCAAATAAAGAGTGGACTGGCTTAATAGTCAATAATTAGTATTTGCCTAGCTTTTTCCAGCACTCCTTTTACTCCTCTTCATCCCCTTCTTGCCCTTCTTGCCCTTCTACCTGAGGGTAAATATTATTTGTTCTATTAATATCGGCCATAAAACCGTTCGGGTCAATTTCTATTTTGGCAATGTCTTTAAACTGCACGTTCAAAAACACCTCGTAATCGGGGTGGGTCCAAGCCCAAGGGCTTAAAAACTGCCAACCTTCTTCTTTAGGAACGCCCATTTGTGAAGCGGTTGGAATATAATATCGCTGCACAATTCCATCCTTTAAGGTGATTTTTATCCGTAAAGGCATGGGCATTTTCCCTAACTTCTCTAGCGCCAAAGTGGTGCCTTGTTTACCGCCGTCAATAGATTTAATTCCGTAGTCGATGGTTTTGGTGGTTTCCACCCAGAAATGATAAAACCAATCTAGCTGTAAGCCGGATTCACGCTCCATTGTGCGAAGCATATCGCTCGGCTTCGGATGCTTAAAACTCCAAGCATTGAAGAAGTCTAAAATGGCTTTATTAAAGCTCTCCTCGCCAATTATATAGCGGATTTGTGTTAAAAACAGAGAACCTCTAGAGTAGGCGCTAACCCCATGGGCCACATTGGTATTAAAATAATCGGCTGGGGTACTAAGGGGCTCCAAAAGATCTGGCTTCCCCATTAAATAATTATGCTTTGAATAGGCGCCTTGATGAGGGTTTAACTTCGGTTCGCGTGAAATGGCATTTAAAACCTCTTCCTCCGCAAAGGTGGTAAAGCCCTCATCCATCCAGGGATAACTATTCTCATTGCTCCCAATAATACCATAGTACCAATTGTGTGCGCCTTCATGAACGGTAACACCTATTAAACCAGCAATATTCCCGGTTCCTTTCAGCATAGTACACATTGGGTACTCCATACCACCATCGCCACCTTGGATAGCGGAAAACTGCGGATATGGATAGCGACCAAACCTGGCGTTCATCTCCTTGAAAAACTGGGCTGTATAGCGTGGTAAACGATGCCAGTCCTCTTCATAGTCTTCTAAATAGAAAAAATGTAGGCTTAAATCCTTATCGAAAACCTGTGCTTCATGCAGATATTCCGTATCCGCTGCCCAAGCAAAGTCGTGAACATTCTCAGCTTTAAATTTCCAGGTGCGTTTCTCCTTCTCACTTGTGGTAAGAGCGTATGAAATCAGTTCACCGTCTCTGCTTTCCTCCTGCCAATAATTCTCGAAATTTTGTAGACTTCCCGTTGCCGCCACCTTGTAAGCGTAAGGCAAAGTAATGTCTACCTCGAAAGTACCAAAGGGTGCATAAAACTCCCTGGCCACATACGGATACGCGTGCCAACCATCCTTATCATAGGCGGCCATTTTAGGGTACCATTGACTCATCGTGTAGTCAATACCTTCTGCATTATCACGACCACTGCGACGAATCTGCACCGGTACTTGACCCTGAAACTCCATTTGTAGCAGAGCCGTATCGCCGGGTAATATTGGACTTGGTAGTAATACTTTTAATACTGTTTGGTGATACTCGAAATAACAACCCGTGCCGTTGAGATTTAAACTAATTACCTTTTGTTGTCCTTCCTCGTCTTCTCCTAACTTTTCAATGCGACTGCCTACGCGCTTATCCGGATCTAGGATATTACGCGAACGTGTGTCCATCATACTATTTGGCTGGAAAGCATTAAAATAGAGATGATAAAATAAGATCTTTAAAGTGTCTGGCGAATTGTTGTAATACTTTAATGTCTGTGTTCCTTTAAAGCTATGCTCTTTGGGCATTAGTTCCACCGACATTTTGTAATCTACGGCCTGTTGCCAGTAATTTACCTCGGGCTGTGCTTTACTAAAAAAGCTTAGGCTAAAAAGGGCAGAAACTGCTAAAATTTTCTTCATGCTAAATATTTAGGATAGATCCTTTAAGGTTAAAACTTGGTCTAGACGTGGCCCTTTTTCAGTGGCTTTTAAACTGCACATTTCTTGCTGAGAATCATGCTCAAAAAATATTTTAATATTCTCATCCACTACTTCTTGAAGTACCCAAGCTTTTTCCTTTAAAGTAAGCAGTGGACGAACATCGTAACCCATCACATAAGGGAGAGGGATATGCCCAACGCTGGGTAAAAGGTCGGCGGCGAACAGTACTTTTTCTCCCTTGAATTCAACGAGGGGAAGCATTTGTGCTTCCGTGTGTCCATTTACTACGTAAACCTTAAAAGGAAAAGAAGTTTCATACAAGCCATTCTCTTTAGGAAGGTCTAAAAACTGCAACTGCCCAGAAGCTTGCAAAGGCATAAAGTTCTCTTTTAAGAAAGAGGCTTTCTCGCGGGGATTAGGGTTTTCTGCCCAGTCCCAATGGAATTTATTTGACCAGTAAACGGCATTTTTGAAGCTTGGTTCGAAAAGCTCTGTATTGTCTTTCCTTCTTTGCACTGCTCCCCCTACATGATCGAAATGCATATGAGTAAGGAAAACATCAGTAATAGCATCACGGTGAAAACCATGCTCCGCAAGAGCAAGATCTAAGCTGTGCGCGCCTTCCATAAAATAGTAACCGAAAAACTTCTCACTTTGCTTATTCCCCATGCCCGTGTCTATTAAAATCAAACGGTCACCGTCTTCAACTAACATGAGGCGTAAAGCCCAATTGCACATATTATTAGCATCGGCGGGATTGGTTCTTTGCCAAATAGATTTTGGTACAACACCAAACATAGCGCCACCATCTAGTTTAAAATTACCAAGGTGAAGAGAATATATATTCATAGAATTTTCGCTTTCCGCCAAAAATAAGTTTATTTAGATATCTCATTAGCCATTCCATGATTAAAAACACTTTTTTCCTCCTTGGCAGTCTTGCTCTATTTTCTTGTACAAACAATGCCCCCAAAATAACGGCCCCCGGATCCATACGTTTTCAAACTGAGAAGATCGAAGAGAAAATGGTGCACGGTTCGCTTTTGCAGATGCGTTTTTATATTGAAGACTTGCATATTGAAGACTCCTACGCATCAAGCGAAAGCCTGGAAAATAAGATTCGCGAAAGCCTTTTAAGGAACAATGTTAGCTCAGAGGGATCTTACCGAGACTATAACGATATGATAAGTAAAATGAAAGCCGAGTATAGGCTTCTCAATAGCGAAAATGAAATGACCCAAGCTTGGGAACTCAGCCAAAGTATAGAGGTGGTTCTCAATGAAAATGGACTTTTCGGATTACAAAGTAGTCATTACTCCTTTACCGGTGGAGCGCATGGAAACACCTATATATTCAATCAAACCTATCGTTTGGAGGACCAAAGTATACTCGGCCTAGATAGCTTACTCCTACCCACTGAAAAAACACGATTTATTGCCTTTTGTGAAAGTAGGTTTCGTAATGATCGAGAAATTACTACTGCAGAAAGCTTGGGTTCTCGTGGCTTTTGGTTCAAGGAAGATACTTTTTATCTGCCCCATAATTACAGCTACTCAGCGACAGGTTTACGCTTGTATTATAATAGCTATGAGATTGCCCCTTATGCTTATGGAGTAATTGAGATCGCCTTATCCAATGCAGAAATTGCCCCTTTTATTAAGAGCAGATATCAGCTGCAAATACAGAAGTAAAATTCGCCTATACTTCACTTTAGTTCAAGGCAAATATTTTAAATAACTTGCTCCTTATTAACCATTTACATTTAAAAAGATCATTATGAAGTATTTAGCATTGAGCCTTCTCTTTAGCTTCGGCCTATCTGCCAGTAAAATCGAGTTTCGTAATCTCACTTTAGCAGAGGGCTTTGCGGCGGCAAAGGAAGAAGGAAAACCCGTTTTTATCGACTGTTTTACTACCTGGTGTGGGCCTTGTAAATGGATGAGCGCCAACATCTTTACCGATGAGGCCGTGGCAGAGTATTACAATGATAATTATATCTGTCTTAAGATTGATATGGAAAAAGGCGAAGGCATTGATATCGCAAAAAACTATAGTATTCGTGCTTATCCAACCTTGTTATATCTTGATGATAGCGGAGAAACACTACTCGTTAGTGTTGGCGCTAATCGCGAGCCTCAGTCTTATATTGACAATGGTAATAGGGCAAAAGATCCTAAAAATAACATTCCTTATTTCTTAGGTAAGAAGAATTCTCAGTTTGAAAACTCCGCGTTTATGTCTTCTTATTTTAGCTTAATGTCTGAAGCTAATATGCTTGACACTAAAGAGGTAGACCGCTATTTTAGTACCCTTGAATTTGAGCAATGGCTGATTGAAATCAACTGGAGAATTCTAATGGAGGCTACTTTAGGCTTTGATAATGTTACCTTCCAAACCATGCTAAGCAACAGCAATGTTATTAAGGAGGAAAAGGGCGAAGAGGCTTTGACCTTTATTAGCGATCGCCTTTATCAGGATTTAGGACAGCAGTTTTATCGTGCTACAGATGAGGAAGGAAAAAAGAATTACCTGGAAAATAAAACAAAGCTTGAAGCAGGAGATTACCTAGATAAAGGCCTTGTTCTTTTCAGGCTTTCTTTATTGGAACATCAGAAGAGTAAAGACTGGGATAATTGGGGAGAAACAGCCATGACCGGGGTGAAAAAACATTATTGGAACGACGCGAATGCTTTAAATAACGCGGCTTGGACGGCCTTCGAAAATGTTAAAGATGAGATGGTTCTTCCCTCCGCCGTGCGCTGGGCTCAGCGTGCCGTAGAGCTTTCCGAGCAACACCATATTATCGACACTTACGCGCATCTATTGGCCGCCACTGGTCAAAAAGAAAGCGCGCTAGAACAAGAATTAAGAGCTTTTAACTTAGCTCAGGCGGAAGGAGCTTCCACCGCTTCATATCAAGAATTTATTGACGAACTAAACCAAAAGTAAAATGAAATATCTGCTTATCGCTTTATTATTAACCCTTAATTTCGATGTTCTTGGCCAAGAAATAGCAGTGACGGAAGGAGGATACAGTGTTTTGCTTAAGGCCAACGGCACCTGAAACTACCTAAGTAATTTGTCTGGTGCAGTGCAGGAATTAATTATTGAGGAGAACGACAAGCTCTTTAAATTAGCCAAAGAGGCCAAGGCTGAGGCAAAAGGCTTGGGTGATGCTTACAGAGTTTATTACGATAATGTGGTCTGGCAAAGAATTAATCCAGTAGAACTGAACGAAGAGTCCGGTCTAAGCTGGTCAATGAACGGCGGTGACGCCGATGCAATGGTGATTTTTGAAGAAATTGAAATTGACATTTCAAATGGCATGTAAATGATCAGCCGCGAATATTGTAATGTGAATGGTATGACGTTGATTTGCATGGAAATGACTGGGGTACTGAGTGGTATGAAAGTAAGCTACTATTCTTATTGTTTTTCCTGCAAAAATGGGAGTATTCAATTTCACACCTTTACGGGAACTAAAGTACTTGAGAAGTACCGCCGCTGATTTGAAGATATGCTAAATGGCCTAATAATTCCTGAGGGTTAAAGTAATTTTACCTGAGAACTAAGCCCTAAAGAAAATAAATTCTTTAGGGCTTTTTTTGTGTTAAGAAAGATCTAACCCTCCATAGATGCACTAAATAATCATACCTTATATGCTAATTACAAGGTCATAAGCTATAATAACATCTATTTTATTACTAACTTACCAGAAATTTAGATTCAGGATGAAAGGGATAGTATTTGCGGAGTTCATGCACCTCACTGAAGAGAGGTTTGGACTAGAAACCTGTGACTTAGCTTTTGGC